>CAZGUM010000080.1:0-6959 GCA_964529085.1 uncultured Methylomonas sp.
CAATATCTCAGGAATAAGAAATGGCAGCAAAAGACGTAAAATTTGGTGGCGACGCTCGTGCACTGATGGTGCAAGGCGTTAACGTTCTGGCTAACGCGGTAAAAGTTACTTTGGGCCCTAAAGGCCGTAACGCTGTGTTGGATAAAAGCTTCGGCGCTCCAACCATCACCAAAGACGGTGTATCGGTTGCGAAAGAAATCGAATTGAAAGACAAATTCGAAAACATGGGCGCGCAGATGGTGAAGGAAGTTGCATCCAAAACTTCCGATGTAGCCGGCGACGGTACCACGACTGCTACCGTACTGGCTCAAGCCATCGTTAACGAAGGTTTGAAATCAGTTGCAGCGGGCATGAACCCAATGGACTTGAAACGCGGTATCGATCTGGCTGTTACCGCGGCGGTTGCGGCAATTCAAAGCGCATCTACGCCTTGCACCGACAACAAAGCTATCGCGCAAGTAGGCACCATCTCCGCAAACTCTGACGAGTCTGTCGGCAGAATCATTGCCGAAGCGATGGAAAAAGTTGGTAAAGAAGGCGTTATCACCGTTGAAGAAGGTACCGGTCTGGAAAACGATCTGGATGTAGTTGAAGGTATGCAGTTCGACCGCGGTTACCTGTCTCCTTACTTCATCAACAAACAAGAAAGCATGAGCGTGGAACTGGACGATCCGTTTGTCCTGTTGTACGACAAAAAAATCTCCAACATCCGCGAATTGTTACCCATTCTGGAAGGTGTGGCTAAATCCGGCCGTTCATTGTTGATCATTTCCGAAGATGTTGAAGGCGAAGCCTTGGCGACTCTGGTTGTCAATAACATGCGCGGTATCGTTAAGGTTGCGGCTGTTAAAGCCCCAGGCTTCGGCGACCGTCGTAAAGCCATGCTGGAAGACATCGCGGTTCTGACCGGCGGCGTGGTGATTTCCGAAGAAGTGGGTCTGTCTTTGGAAAAAGCCGACGTCAGCCAATTGGGTACTGCAAAACGTGTCCAAATCAACAAAGAAAACACCACTATCATCGACGGTGCTGGTGACGAAACCCAAATTAAAGGCCGCGTAGCGCAAATCCGTGCCCAAGCCGACGAAGCGACTTCCGATTACGACCGTGAAAAATTGCAAGAACGTCTGGCCAAATTGGCTGGCGGTGTTGCGGTTATCAAAGTTGGTGCCGCGACTGAAGTGGAAATGAAAGAGAAGAAAGCTCGCGTTGAAGACGCGTTGCATTCAACTCGCGCGGCGGTTGAAGAAGGTGTGGTTGCCGGTGGCGGTACTGCACTGATTCGTGCGTTGTCTGCTCTGGAAGGCCTGAAAGGCATCAACCACGATCAAGACGTAGGTGTCAGCATCCTGCGCCGGGCGATGGAAGAGCCTTTGCGTCAAATCGTCAGCAACGCCGGCGACGAAGCCTCTGTTGTTCTGAACGAAGTGAAAAAAGGCACCGGTAACTTCGGTTACAACGCGGCAACCGGCGAATACGGCGATATGATCGCAATGGGTATTTTGGACCCTGCGAAAGTAACCCGTTCTGCCTTGCAAAACGCGGCTTCTGTTGCTGGCCTGATGATCACTACCGAAGTAATGATCGCTGATTCACCAGTAGACAGTAAAGCCCCTGCAATGCCTGATATGGGCGGCATGGGTGGTATGGGCGGCATGATGTAATCATTGCCCGGCCTTGGCCTGCAAACCCCGGTTACCGCAAGGTGCCGGGGTTTTTTATTGCCCGACATTTTTCGTTGGCAAATCTTTAGGCCTCATTTTGCCAGCGAGAAATTGATTTTTGCGGCGAAACATTCGACAGTGACGTTCGCCGTATAATAACGGATTAAAAAGCGCGGAAATCTACACAATGAACAATGATTTTTCGATCCTGATTGCTGACGACAACGAAATCAACCTATGGTTGTTGCGCGAGCAATTGGAGCATTGGACGATGGATATTACGCTGGCTAAAGACGGGCGGGACGCTTGGCGGCTATTGCAACAGCGCTGTTATTCGATCATTTTCTTGGATGTGAATATGCCGTTTTTGAGCGGTTTCGATGTGGCCGAAAAATTACGTACGACCGAAAACTGCAATCGGCTCACGCCGGCAATTGCGGTCACCGCCCACGCCCAGAATCAACAACGAGAACGAGCCATTGAGGCAGGATTTAATGAATGCCTGGTCAAGCCGATTCGCCTGCAGCAATTGGCGCAGTTGTTGGCGCGTTGGCAGCGGCATACCGCTGTGGACGCCGATTACTATGCCGGGCAGATCATGCGTAAAGCCCAGGATAATAAGCAGTTGAGCCAATCGTTGTTGGTTAAATTGTTTGCCGAACTACCGACCTTTCTGCTCGATCTCGATCAGGCCCTGCAAAATAGCCGGATGCAAGAGGCTTGGGATTTAAATCATAAATTGCATGGTACGTTTTGTTTTTACGATTTCGCCGATTGTCTGACGCTTGTGGAGAGCCTGCAAAATGCGTTGGAACAAGCCGACGCCGAGCAGGCGCGGAGATGTTTTGAGGCATTAAAAATAAATCTGCAATGGCTGCTCGACAATCAAAACCTGATTCTGCAACGCCTGATCCCCGTCGACCATTCGTAACGATTTAAGTGTCTGGACGTTAAAGATTACGCCGACGGGTTCGACTCTCCCGCGCAAATGGTGCAAACTGCAACCGATTATATCTTGCCAAGACCTTATGAGAGCGTTTTTATGAACACTGAGCCTTGCACTTACGTAATTTTCGGCGCAACCGGCAATTTGGCGCGGCTAAAGCTGATGCCGGGTTTTTATCACCTGGAGTTGGAAAAAAAACTGCCGGAAGACACCCGTATTCTGGCGATAGGCCGCCGTCCGTGGGATAGAGCGACTTGGTTAACGGAAGTAAGAGCCTTATTGCTGGAACAGGCTGGGGGCCAATTGGATGAGTCGGTGTTCGCCCGGTTCAGCGAAAGGTTGGATTATCATCGCGGCGATATAGATCAGCCTGAATGTTACCAGTCGTTGGCGAAAACCCTGAACGGCCAAGCGCAATTTTCCCGCAATATGGCGTTTTATCTGGCGATTGGCCCCAATGATTTTGGTAATGTCATCGAAGCTTTGAGCCAGGTCGAATTGCTGAATGAGGAATATGGCTGGCGACGAGTGATCATCGAGAAACCGTTCGGATACGACCTGGAAAGCGCGCAGGCCTTGCAAAAACGCCTAAGCCGATATTTGAGCGAAGACCAGATTTACCGCATCGACCATTATCTGGGCAAGGGCATGGTGCAGAACGTATTAGTGTTTCGTTTTGCCAATGTCATGCTGGAACCGCTATGGAATCGCAATTACATCGATCATGTGCAGATCACCCACTCCGAAGAACTGGGCATCGGTAGCCGCGGCGAGTATTACGATAGTGCCGGGGCGATGCGCGATATGTTGCAAAGCCATTTATTGCAATTGCTGACCCTGGTGGCGATGGAACCGCCGGTGTCTATGGATGCCGAGTCGCTACGCGACGAAAAAGTCAAAGTGCTGAAATCCATCCGGCCGATACCCAAGTCGGCGGTACATGCCCACGCTTTTCGTGGCCAATATGCCCGGGGTAACATCGCCGGGCAAAAGGTGCAGGGTTATCTGGAAGAGGCTAACATCCCGGCCGACAGTAGCACCGAGACCTATGCGGCGATGAAACTGTTAATCGACAACTGGCGCTGGCGCGGGGTGCCGTTTTATCTGCGTACCGGCAAACGCTTGGCCAAGGGGCAGTCGTCGATTGCGATTTGTTTTCGGCATCCGCCGTTTCAATTCTTCAGGGATACACATGTGCAATGCATGACGCCGAATTGGGTGTTGCTGGGGATTCAGCCCGAAGAATGCATTCGCATTGAAATGACCGTTAAGGAGCCGGGGCTGGAAATGCGCACCCGCACTACCAGTCTGGATGCCAGTTTCCGTAATCCGGACGAGCGTCGGGTCGATGCTTACGAAGATCTGTTGCTGGATGTGATGAAGGGCGACCGCTCGCTGTTTTTGCGTTTCGACGAAGTGGAATATGCTTGGCGCATCGTCGATCCTATCCTGCAAAACTGGGTGACAGAACGGGATTATATCGCCACCTATCCCGCCGGTTCCTGGGGGCCGGAGGAAAGCCGGCGATTATTCGAAAAAGAAGATCAATATTGGCGTAGTTCCTTGATGCCGGAGTGTCAGCCTTAAGTCGAGCTTTCGGCCGGTTGGGGCGAGTTTTCTCGCTCCAACCGGATTATGCCTTGGGATAAACCTGTACCCATTCGATGCGCGGACCGTTCATTTCCTTCACGACGATTTCGAAATCGTTGAAGGCTATGCGTTCGCCGTCTTCGGGAATGTCGCGTAATTGCGCCAGGATCATGCCGCCGACCGAATCTACGTCGTCCAGATCCAGTTCTTCGTTTTCGATATCCACGCCCAAAATCCGCTCCAGCGAGAAAATCGGCAGACTGCCTTTACCCAGTAAGCTGCCGTCGTCCTGACGGGTCCAGTCGCTTTCGGTTTTCCGAAACTCGTCGCGGATCTCGCCGACCATCGCCGAAAGCAAATTATCCAGCGTGATAAAGCCGTGCGGTTTATGGCCTTTCTGGCCGATTACCGCGAAATGCGGAGAGCCTTGGGTGAAGCGCCGAAATAATTCCAGGGCAGGCATGTGTGCGGAGATATGTTGAATAGGCCGTAGGTAAGGTTCCAAATCGTCGATTTGCTGGCCGTGTTGCTGGGCCAAAAACAGATCTTTTAAATGAATAATACCCATCACATCGACGCCGTTGCTGTCGAAATACGGATAGCGGCTGAAACAGCTTTTGTAAACCGTATCCAACATCTCCTGTTGCGATTGACCACGGTAGAGTGCGGTGATTTCATGAATCGGCCGCATCAAGTCGGAGACCTCAAGTTTGCCGAAATCCAGGGCCTTGGCCAACACATTGCATTCGTCGCTGGTCAGGTTTTCGCCGGCTCGGCTGGAGCGCAGGATCAGTTTGAGTTCTTCGTTGGAATAGTGGCTGTCGTGATTGTGGCCGTCGCTGAGTCCGGCCATACGCAACACCAGATTGGCGCTGCCGTTCAACAACCAGATGGCGGGATACATCAACCAGTACAGCGCATATAGCGGTCCGGCGCTCCAGAGGCCTATGCCTTCTGGATTGCGGATGGCCAGCGATTTAGGCGCCTGCTCGCCGACCACGATATGCAGGAAGGAGATCGTGCAAAATGCAAAAGCAAAAGAGATGTTATGAATGACTTCCGGCGAGGTGATTTCGGCTTTGGCAAACAGCGGGATTAACAGATCGGCAAAAGCCGGTTCGCCGATCCAGCCCAATCCCAGTGAAGCCAGGGTGATGCCCAGTTGGCAGGCTGACAGATAGGCATCGAGTTTTTTATGTACTTTGGCGAGAATTCGGCCGCGCCAGCCTTCGGTTTGTTCGATGGTCTTGATACGGGTCTGCCGTAATTTAACCAGGCTGAATTCGACTGCCACGAAGAAGCCGTTTAAAAATACCAGCAACAAGGCGCAGGCGACCAGAACAAGATTACTCATAGATAAAGCGTTGATTACAGCGGAACCGGCATTATACCGGGAATCGGCGCGATTGCTCGTAGTGTGATGGGATGGCCTTACGCGGATTAATCCGGTGGATCCGCCAAGCGCTCGACATTGGCGGCCATGTGCATCGGATAGAGGGCCGGGCCGAACTGGGTGAAGATGGCCACGTCGGCGGCGTCATGACCGTAAGCGACGATTACCCGGCCGCCGCGCGGTTCGGCTTGCGTAGGGTCGAAGGTATACCAGCGACCCCCCACATAAGCCTCGAACCAGGCATGAAAATCCATGGGCTGCAAACCGTAGAGATAGCCCACCACCATTCGCGCCGGAATGCACAAAGCCCGGCATAGCGCGATGCCCAGATGGGCGAGTTCGCGGCAGACGCCTTCGCCGGCCATGTTCACTTCCGCTGCCGATAGCTGAAAATGCGGCGAGTCGGGATTGAAACGAATATTTTCGCGTAACCAACAATGGAGTGCCGCGACTTGATCGTAGCCGGGGATGGCGTCGCCGACGATCTCGCGCGCCAGATCGATAAACCGGTCCGATTCGCAATAGCGGGTGGGGATGAGATAGGTTAGCACCGCATCCGGCAGATTTTGTACCTCGGTAAATGGCGCGCCGGGGCAGACGTCGATATGTTCGTTGGTGTGAATATCGGCGCTGGTGCGCACGGAAAATTCGCCGGGCGGCGCAATCAGGCGTTGACACAGATTGCCGTAGTAGTCCGTATATTCGAATACCGGCACCGTCGGGTGCAAGGTGTACGACTCACGGGCCACCCATTGATTGGCGCCGTTGCGCGGCCGCAGCATCAGAATGAACGGGGTGTCGAGGCTGACATCAAAGGTAATTTCGCAGCTAGTACGCAGCCACATGGTGTTTGTCCTTGTTTGGGTTACCGAAAAGTTCAGCCATATTGGGCAAGCGTCGGTCGGCGCGTTGCCCGAACAGTCGTGTCAGCGTCGATTTCGAATACGCGCTAAGCCTGGGTTTTGCGCGATCCGGCAGCCCAAAACGGGATGGACAGTAGCAGTATACACAGCAGCCAACTGATTAATTGCTGATTATAAAATGTATAACCCAGCGCAACCGGTAAACCTTCGCTAAAGTTCGGATGCGCTTGCCTGAAATCGTAGGCGGCCATGAATTCGTAAGTTTCGCCAAGCACCACGGCAGGTATGCCGAGGCTTAAAAAATAAGCCAGCAGACGGTCTCGAGGTGCTTGCAAATCACAGCCGGACAGGCTGTCGAATCGCAAGGACTGCCAATGCAAACTACGCCGAGTCAGCCATAGGCAAGCGCTCAAGCCGCAGACGCCGATGGCCGGAATCGCGAATTGTTCGACCGGAAAACTCAGATACCGGCCGTTGAAGGCCAAGCTGTAAGTTTTATAAAGCGC
>CAZGUM010000080.1:7059-17454 GCA_964529085.1 uncultured Methylomonas sp.
CCGGAAAACTCAGATACCGGCCGTTGAAGGCCAAGCTGTAAGTTTTATAAAGCGCCAGGAAGGTAAAAAATAGATAAAGGTTTCTTAAACGGCTTGCCAGTACTGGTAGCGTCGGCTGGTTTGCTAAAATTGCATAACAGCGCTGCAGCAACAAGCCACTCAATAGGGTGTTTGCGGCGATTAGCAGCAGGGTATAAGCCTGTTGCCAGCTACTATAGCTGGTAAACCACAGAAAAGTCGCCAGCGTCACCAGACAAACGCCAAGTATTTGGGCCAACGTCAAAAAGCTCAGCAGGCGCGGCAGCGGCAGGTTCTGCAGTTTTTTAAAGTAGACAGCAACCAGCAACAGCCATAGTCCGGTCGCCCAGGCAAAATGTTGCAACCAATTCGGATTCTCGTAAACCGGGCCGGTCAACGGAAACACCGGTTCCCGGTCGATAGTCAGCAAGCCCCAGTTGGCGCCGACCACGCCTTCGTTATGGCTTTTCCAGGGTTGGTTAAAGGCCTCGACGATGTTGTAATCCAGGCCGTGGCGGTTCACCACTTCAATCAGGCTGCGGATGAATCGGGTTTCGTTAACCACGCTGGGTATGGCGTGGCCGCGCTGCCGGCCGGCGGCCGGCCAGCCCGATTCGCCGATCAGAATCGGTTTATTCAGGCCCATACTGTGGGCCTTGTCGTCGATCTGTTTGACGATTTTCTCGACATGGCCGGCTGCGTCTTCAATCGCCACCGGCTCGTCTTCCCAGTAGGGCAGAATGTGCACGGTAATGAAGTCCACTTCCTGCATCAGCTGTGGATATTTCAGATAAATCGACCAAACATCGGCATACGACACGGGCTGCTTCACGGCCTGTTTTACCTGGCGGATATAGCCGATCAGTTTGTCCACATCCATGTCCTTGCGCAGCAAGACTTCGTTGCCGACCAGCACCCGTTTCACCACGTCCGGATTGGCGTTCACCGCTTCGATCAGCGCGGCGATTTCCTTTTTGTTGCTGTCATGACCGTCGCCCAGCCAGCCGCCTTGAATCATTTCCACGCCGTGTTTGCGGGCGAACGCTGGTGTGGGTTGCATGCCGCCCAATATCGAGTAAGTGCGGATGGTATGGGTTTTATCCGCAATCAAGCCCAGGTCGGCGTCGATATGTTCCGGTAGCGGGAATTTCTCTTCTATCGGACTAAAGCCTTCCCGATAGGGCGCAAATGACAAGCTGCGCAGTTTGCCGGACGGCACATCAAGCCCGGCGTCCTGCGGGCGATTCAGGCTCCAGGCTATCGCGCCGTGAATCACGGCAATCACAATAAGGCAGAACAGGAGTTTGGCTGTGCGCATCAAAAAGAGTGGTTAGGCTGGGTGGACGATTATAGGGTTGATACGGATTATACAGTCTTGGCGCGCGGCAAAACTCAAAGTCCGCGGAGATAGTTAGTGGACTATGTTATTTGCCTGGATTGCGGCGCGCTATTTGCCGCGTTTGCAGTCGACGTGCGTGCCATCTTGGCAAGGCTCTACCCGCCAAGCCCCGCGTGCTCAGTAGAATCTATGTTGGTTCAATTGTTGCTTAAGCTCTGGCTCATGGCTGCTTTTTCAAGCGCGTTTGGAGAGCGAGCCGGACTCTGAATTTGACCGAAGCCGCCGACAATTCCTATCCGCATGAGTGCACAACCGTTATCAGATAGTACTGCGTTCTGGACCGAATCCCTGGCGGAGGAGTTGTTGCGATTTTTGACCGGGCGTCTGAAATGCCCGGACATCGCAGCCGAGTTGACCCATGACACTTATCTGGGGCTACGGCAGATCGTTGAAAATGCGCCGCCGGACAATACCCGTGCCATGGCGTTTCGGATTGCGATCAATCTGGCTGTGGATCATCAACGTAAAGCCATGGTCAGGGATAGATTCGGCACCGACGCGGATTTCGAAATGCTGGCCGAAACCATTCCCGGCGATGCGGCGCAGCCGGAGCGGATTTTGATCGGCCAACAGCGCCTGGAGGCCCTACAGCTGGCCCTGGCTGAATTGCCGCACGCTAGCCGTAACGTATTTTTGTTGCACGGCGTCGATGGGCTTACCTATGACCAAATTGCCCTGCGCTTGGGGATATCCAAGTCGCAGGTCAATAAATTATTGGCTCAAGCCATGTCCCATTGCGCGCGCAGGCTTGCTGATTGAACCAAAGCCTTTCCAGTCGATTATTGCCAACGCAATGCCAACATCTCCCCAGCCGCGGATTTTTTGTATGATCGTTTTCGTGCTTCACACGTCTTAATATGTAATGCCATGCCAAATTGGAGATCGAATGTCTGCGCCCGAAACATCCGCTAACGTAAACCTGCAAGACAAGGCCATAGGCTGGTTGGTTTGCCTGCGCGACGATAGCTTGAGCGACGAACAACTCGATGCATTTGCCGATTGGCTGGCTCGGGACCCCAGTCATGCCGAAGCCTTTGCCGCCGTGGAAAATCTATTCAGTGACATGGTTGCCGCCGGCAGTTTATTGAAAGCGGCCACACCGGAAACTCCCAGGCCGATGGCAGTCTGTCACGCTGCAAAACGACCGCGGCCCAAAGTCTCGCGTTCTGCCGGACCATATCGGCCGTGGTTGGCTGCCGGCTTAGGCATGGCTGCGGTTTGTTTATTGGCAATCGGCCTGATCATGCCTCGGCAATCGCTTCTGTTCAGCGATTATTTAAGCGATTACCGCACGCAGACCGGCGAAATCCACGACATTCAACTCAGCGACGGCAGCCGTATGCTTATGAACACCAATAGCGCTATTTCCGTGGACTATACCGCCGATGTTCGGCGGATTGTGTTGCTCCATGGGCAAGTGCGATTCACGGTTGCCAAGGATGGCCGGCGGCCTTTTGAGGTGAAGACCGACGAATTGACGGTTCGTGCTTTGGGTACGGTGTTTGAAGTCTATAAAGCGGCGGCAGAACAGACGCTGGTGACTGTGCAGGAGCATACCGTAGCCGTGCTGGCTAATAAGGACAGTCGCGGCGCCGATAGCGTGACCGTCGCCGAAGGACAAGGCTTAAGTTATAAAGCCGGCCTGCCTCTGCCGCATCCGCAAGCTGCGAGCTTGGAACAGACGGCTTGGCAACAGCATCGGCTGGTGATCAACGATAGGCCTCTAGCCGAACTGGTAAGCGAATTGGAGCGTTATCGGTTCGGCCGAATTTTTTTAGCCGATGCCGCGCTTAAAAATTTACGGGTGACCGGGGTGTTTTCGCTCGATACGCCGGACGAGGCGCTTGCCGCGGTGCGCAGGGCATTGGCCCTGCGGGAAGTCCGCGTTGGTCCCTGGGTTTTGTTGCATCGCTAGATTACGCCACGCAGCCATTTTCTGCATGTGGTGCCGACTTCGGTATCAGCCGGTTCCGTCTTCGCTCCATAAAACACTTTGTTCCGTTCTATTCGAAAATGCCGCGCGTAGCGCTATGGTTCCACCACCGCTTTTGCTCAAGCAAAAAAAATTTAAATTTTTTGTGATCGATTTTTGTGCTCAAACGACTTCTATGTTGAGAAACAGTTTTTTTCAGGTAGGAAGAATTTTGAGAGCACAGATCACCCGGTTGAATTACCAGTTTACGAGCGGCGCTTGGCAGGCTGTGTATCTCTGGTATGCCCTGAATGCCAGGGAAATACGCGCCAATAGAGCAGGTATCGATACCTTGCTGCTGATTTGGCTGGCATTGACTTGCGGCTCGCTGAGCAGCGGTGCGGCACGCGCCGAGGCAATTGCACGGCATTTTAATATTCCCGGTCAGTCGCTGAACAATGCACTGATTCAATTTGCCGCCGAAACCCAATTGAAGCTGATTTTTTCCGCGGACATGCTGCGCGGTGTCGTCAGTCCTCACCTGCGCGGCGATATGTCAATCGAACTGGCCTTGCAACGCTTGCTGCAAAACAGCGGCTTTAATTATCGGTTTATCGATGCCGATACGGTGACGTTGGAGCTTGCCCCGGTTTCGAGTAAGCCGCCGACGCCCAGTCCGGTGACCTTGCAGGCGTTGACGGTGTTTGGTAGCCAGCCTAAGCAAGTTGATCCGACGATTTGGGCCGGCAAGATTGAAGAATTGCCCGGCTCGTATGCCGTCAGCCGTATCAGTAGCGCAACTCGCACCGACACGCCACCGAAGCAGATTCCGCAATCCGTGCAGGCGATCAAGCGCGAGTTGCTCGACGATCAACAAAATATCACCATCAGCGAAACATTAAGCAATGTCAGTGGCGTGGTGTCGCGCAATGTGCTGTACACCCCGGTCATGGAAGGCACACTAATACGCGGCTTTCGTTCCGAACAACTGCTGGACGGTTTTACCCAGTACTACAACCCCGGCGACCGGGAAAGCACGATCAATATCCAAAGAATCGAAGTATTGAAAGGTTCCAACGCCGTGCTGTACAGCGGCGGCTCGGGTTCGCCGGTGGGCGGCGTGATTAACCTGCTTTCCAAATTGCCGCAAGCCAAAGCCTTTGGCGAAGCCGGGGTGAAAATCGGCAGCAACAGCTTTTATCAGCCGTTTCTCGATGTCAATCAGCCGCTAACCGACAATATCCGCTTGCGCTTCAGCGGCGAATATACCAATGCCAGGCACGATATTGATGTAATCGAAACTCAACGCTTTAACATCAACCCCGCGCTGGTATTCACGGATAACGATAGGACTCGCTTGACCATCCAAGGCAAGTTGTCGCGCTGGCAGCAGCCGGAATATCAGGGGCTGCCGGCGACAGGCAGCGTTGCCGGCAGCTTTCGAGCGGGCAGAAATGTCTTTCTTGGGCCTGGCGAATTACCCGATAGCCGCTCGGAGTCGGCGGCGGTTTGGGCTTCAGTGGAACATCGAATCGACCGTATTTGGCAGTGGTCACTGAAGGCGCGTCTGGCTCGTTCGGAATTCGACGAAAAAATTCAGACCTTGTTTGGTGCTGACGGCTTTGTCGCGGATCGGCCCTTGCTGGCGGACGCCAATTGGGCCTTGGTCAATGCCGAGCTGTTTCAAGAGCAGCAGGAACGCAGCGTCCTGGGCAATTTACTGGCTAAATTTCAGCTGGGACCGACTGATAATCAGCTGCTGATCGGCGTCGACCACAGCGAATTGAACGATGCCGGCTTTGTCGATGGCGATTTCGGCCCGTTGGGTTTGGGTGCAGGCATCGTCGATCTGCGTTCGCCAACTTTTGGCGGTGCTTATCAACCGCCGGGGCCGGGAGTAAACAATCAGTTCATACAAAACGTCACTTATGGGGCTTATGCGCAATGGCAAAGTACGCTGTACGAGCGATTACATTTACTGAACGGCTTACGGTTAAGCGACGTCGCAATCGATTTCAATAACACCCGGACCGGTCTCGGCGCTCGCACCGATACCTTGAAATGGCTGCCGCGCGTGGGAGCGGTGTTCGATCTGAATTCGGAAATTTCCTGGTTTATCAGCTATAGCGGAGGCATGCGCGGCCAGCCGTTCGTGAATTTTGTCGATACCCCGCTGCCGGAGTTGTCTCGACATCTGGAAACCGGTTTTAAGTTTGATGTTGCGAAACAGTTTAGCGGGCAATTAGCGCTCTATCAGATTGATCGCAGTCAGGTAGCGGTTACCGATAACAGCGATGTTTTGCGGCGTTCGCTGCCGGCCGGCCGGCAGCGTTCGCGCGGCATCGAAGCGGATTTGCTCTGGCAGCCGCTGGAAGGTCTGAATCTGTTGGCCAATTACGCCCATACCGATGCCCGCTTCGTCGATGACAAGGCCGGCGTGGCGATCGGCAATCGCCTGGCACTGGTGCCGGAAGATAGCGGGCGGATTTGGGCCAATTATCGTTTGCTATGGGGTGAGTTTGCCGGACTTAGTTTGGGCTTTGGGGTTTATTTACGCAGCGGTGCGTATCTGTCGAACAACAATGACTTCAAAACCGCTGGTTATCACAGTTTCGATGCCGCTTTGGCTTACGAAACCGCGCATTTCAAATGGGCGGCTACCGTGAAAAACCTCAGCGATAGCGATTATTTTCAGCCTTACGGCTATTTCGACGGTCGCGTGGCTGCGGCGCAGGGCCGGGCCGCTTATCTGACATTTTCGATGAGGTATTGAATGCGATAAGAGTTAACGCTTGACGGGCTGCGTGGCCTGAAAAATTTAACAGTAGCCAAGTCGTCCTGGTAATTGTGTGCGGCGTTGTTTTGCCGTTAGATAATTGTCGGCCGTTTACATGCATTTTGGCGATGTGTTCGGTCCGGTTTGGCGGGCTGTATGTTTAAGCGTCGGCGCCTAGCCGGGTCGGCTCAGGCTACGAACGGCGTGTAGCCGAAAAAACTCAACACAGGAGCACAAGGACTTTAACGCTCAAGGAACCGAGCACTGTCGCCGGGAACGCGACATCCCTGCCACATCCGCCGCGAGACGGAGCCGGAAAACCGCGGGTCTGCATGCAGACAGCCGGGTTGCCTCAACAACAAAGAATTCAATTGGGTGCGGACAACAAGCATCTGTTGGGCATTATGTTGCTGGGAAATTTTTCAACCAAAACCACTTTTTAAGGATAAAACATGATTGCTTTGAAAACCCATGGCTTGAAACTCGCGTCCGCCAGTATGCTGGCATTTACAGCCCTGACCGGCTTGTTGGCGCCGGCTGCCGCCAGCGCCGCGTTAGTTAGCGGAGACGCCACGATTACAATCGATAACACTGCGTTCAGCACCGCAAGTAGCGGTTTCATTATCGAGCGATTTTACGATGCCGGCTATAACACTACCCCGGCGGCTAACCTGACCGCCAGTAACGGCACGGCAAATACTAACCATATGCTGTTTCCGGTGAACGACAATCCCACCAAAATCGGCTATGCCGGCAACCGCAGCAAGCAAGCTACAACCATGGATACCAATAACACCGCAGTCGGCCAAATCGGCTTGAGCGGGGCATTCCGGATGACCAGTTCAATTTTCGGTACTTTGCAGCCTTACGATTTTACATTGCAGAAATTTTCCGGCATTTGGAATCTGGTTACCCACGATACCGGTTTTGGCGCCACCACCTTTTTGCAATTGACCAACGTCAGCGAATCCGTAAACAGCAGCGGCGAGTTACATTTGGATGGCGACTTGATCTTTGGCGGCGGCGTTGGTCCAACCACTTCACCCAGCGCATTTTTCCTGACCTGGAGTTCGTTTTTGACCAATTACGGTGCCACGGTCTCGCCAAACGCCATCGTTGGGCATCTTAGCTTGAATGCGCCGGCAGCCGTGCCGGTGCCGGGCGCCGTTTGGCTGTTCGGCAGTGCGCTACTGGGTTTGATGGGCTGTAATCGCCGTAAAGTTAGCGCTTTGTCGGCCTAAACCCCAGCGTCTCGGACGGGTCGCTTAACGCGTGCGCGCGTCCCGAGTGTGTTTTCGGTTCGCCAGGATAGGGACAGGCGAACCGAAAAAATCAATAACTACCTTCGCGAACGGCGCTCCGCGATTTCACCCGGCTCAAAGCAGCCGGATTCCCGGGTGGCGTGCCTTCGTTTTCCCGTAATAGAGAACAGACTATGAACATCACTAACTATCAGCTGCGATACTGTTGTCTGGCCGTACTTACGCTGGTTATCATCGGTATGACTGGTAATGCGCGGGCTGCCAGCGTCAGCGGCGGCGCCCTGATCCTGAGTCTGGATCGCGACGCATTGATCGCCGGCGTGATTCAGGATACCTACCCCGACACGCCAAGTGCCGGTTTCCCGATTTGCTGCCGACCATCGCTTTATCTTGAAGAATTTTACGCGGCCTCGGCTGCCGACAAGAGCTTCTTTCAGCTTCGTGACGAAAACACACCGGATTTATACGACAGCGTTTCCGATGAAATTTCGGCTGTGGGTCTGCAATTTCAGGTCAACGGCAGTCATGTTGCCGCCAATCCGGCCGGCCGCAAAAACCAAGCAACGACCTTTAGCTTTGATCCCGCCAATTTGAGCGGCAGCGCTACCGGCGCAATCGGTTTGGGCGGGGCGATGCGTTATCGAGTGGACGTCACTCCGCCCGCGAACCGCGTGCTACTTGGTGATATGACTCTGGAATACGACCCAACGCTGGTCGATGTGGCGACGGGGCGCTCCGGCTGGGTGTTGATGAACCACCTCGGGTTTCGGATCAGCGGCTTCGATCTGTTCGATGTCGATACGCAGCTTACCGGCGATACCTTGAGTCTTTCCGGCGGCCTGGGACTGGGTGCGGGTTTTGATCATCTGGGCGGCATTCGCGACTATCGCGTCGGTACTTTCAGTTTGCAGACTACCGTGGTGCCTGTGCCGGCCGCGGTCTGGCTGTTTGCGAGCGGTTTGTTGGGGCTGGGCTTGGCCGGGAAACGCAAGCGTCGATTAATTGATTTTTGGAGAACGGCATGAGCACTTTCAATCCGCATCGTTTTAAAGTCCTGCTTCTACTGGCGACGGCAGGGTTTGCGTATCTGCTGCCGGCCGCGGCCAAAGCCGCCCTGCTGAACGCCAGTAGCGGGGGCACGTTCACGATGAATATGGATCGCGAGGCAATGGCCGCCTTTATCGGCGGCAATAGCAGCAACCCCGGCCATTTTCTGGTGCACTACTACGACACCCAGGAATCGGATTACCTGACCCGTAGCGATTCCTCGTTTTACCTGGGCAACAGCAGTCGCACCGAGATTCTCGCGCAAAATTTGGTACACGACATAACCCCCATTAGTGCGAGTAATCCCGCTGGGCAGGCGCCGAATCGGTACGTCAAATCGACCAGTCCCAATTTTGCCATCGATTCCCAAACTTTGGCCGGTACCGGCGTCATGGGAATGACCGGTGTGGAGTTGTACCGGGGGCGTTATGGGGGATCGCTGATTTACGGCGACTATACCTTGCAATACAACCCGGATATGCGCCAGGAAGTCTGGGATTTCTTTGGGATCAACGGTACGCCGGTCGGCTGGTATTTACAGAACAATATCAGTTTCCCGGCGGCGGTCTATGAGCTGGGTCATTTAAATTTGATCTATACCAATGCCGATAACTGGCAGCTTAGCGGCGACTTGCTGCTGACGCCGGAAAATGCCGGCTTGGTGCAGGGCGTGGGTTTAACCGACGTCGGCGATTTTTGTCTGGGCGTCGGCAGTTACGCCGGTTGCGGGCAAATCAGTTTGGTGCCGCTGCCTGGGGCAGCTTGGCTGTTTGTTGGCGGCTTGCCGATGTTATTACGCAAGCGCGTGGGAGTGCCGTCATGAATTCTATCCCCTCATTGCGCTTATTGACGGTGTTGGCCGTTGGACAGTTGTCTTTTCCGGTCGGCGCCGCACCTGCGCAATATAGCTTCGGACCCTATACCAGCGTGCAGATGAATGTCGATGCAGCAGGTCAAAACATCGTCGGCGATGCCGCGCATGAGCCGACCATCGCCTTTGATCCAAACAATCCAGAGCGCTTGGTTGCCGGATGGAAGCAGTTCGATTCGATAATGTCCGGCAATCGTCAAGGCGGTTGGGCCTATAGCGACGACGGCGGCAAAGTCTGGCAGTTTCCGGGCGTGTTAACGCCGGGCGAGCAGCGCACCAATATCATGGTGGATGTAGACTCCTCCGGCCGGTTTTATTACCAAAGCCTGCATTACGATCCGACCGGCAATTTTGCCCAGGACGTGCAGGTGGCCAAATCGGTGGATGGCGGCGTTAGCTGGCAGGCGCCGGTGTATGCGCATGGCGAAGGGGCCGACAAAGGCCGAATAGGGATAGACCGCAGCGGCACCGCCAGCGACGGCCATATATATCTGCATTGGCGGGAAGGGCTGGATGACCGGCATTTCACCCGTTCCACCAATCACGGCGCGTCGTTCGACGAACCGGTGGCGATACCGGGCCGGCCATCTTTCGGCACCATCGCGGTGGGAACGGAAGGGCAGGTGTATATCGGTGGACGTACCGAACAAGGCAGTGTGGCGGGCGTGAAGGTGGTTTACGATACCTATTTGTTTTCTACCTCGTTGAACGCCCGCGACGCGTCGGCGACACCGAGCTTCACCACGCAGAACATCGATTTGGGCGGCGCACCGGTGATGTTCTTGTACCAAAACAATCCCAACCAGATCGGTCCCATCGGCGATGTGCAAGTCGGCGTCGACCACTCCAACGGCCCGTTGCGCGGCAATATCTATGTTTTAGCCTCGGTCGATCCGGCCGGCGTGGATAATCAGGATATCAAATTCATCCGCAGCAGCGACGGCGGCAAGACTTGGTCGGCGCCCGTCCGGCTCAACAACGACCCGGCGCATCGTGATGCCTACCAGTGGTTTGCGATGCAGGGCGTGGCGCCTAATTCGCGGATCGACGCCGTCTGGTACGACACCCGCGCCAGTTTGCAGCCGGGCATATCGCAGTTGTATTACGCCT
>CAZGUM010000081.1:0-17376 GCA_964529085.1 uncultured Methylomonas sp.
TGAAATTAATTACAGCGATTATCAAACCATTCAAGCTGGACGACGTCAGGGAAGCTTTGTCCGAGATCGGCGTGGCCGGCGTGACTGCAACTGAAGTCAAAGGTTTTGGTAGGCAAAAAGGCCATACCGAGTTATATCGCGGCGCCGAATATGTCGTGGATTTTCTGCCCAAGGTCAAACTGGAAATCGCTGTCGCGGATCATGTGGTCGACCAAGCTGTCGAAACTATCGTCAAGGCCGCCAATACCGGTAAAATCGGCGATGGGAAAATTTTTGTGACAAATCTGGAGCAGATCATCCGCATTAGAACCGGCGAGACCGGAGAAGACGCTATCTAAGTCTTCAAGACAAAAAATAAAAAGCGGTAAAACATCAAAAATCGCCCTGGTCTGCGAGTTATTCGCAGACCAGGGCGATTTTGTCGTTTATAGCCTGCTTAATAATGACAACACACCATCATTTCGTGATAGACAATGACAACAATAACAAGAGCGCTGATGCTGATGGCATTCAGTCTGATATTGCCGGAGCAGGCTTGGGCCGACGGCATTAACCAGGCCAATACGGCCTGGGTTTTAACTTCCACCGCACTAGTACTGTTCATGACCATTCCCGGCTTGTCGCTATTTTACGGCGGCTTGGTTAGAAGCAAGAACGTACTGTCAGTGCTGATGCAGTGCTTTGCGATTACCTGCCTGGTTTCGATATTGTGGCTGGCTGGCGTTTACAGCTTCGTGTTTGCCGACGGCGGCAGCTGGCAACAATTTTTGGGCGGGGGCAGTAAGATTTTTCTACCCGAAATGGGCACGCAAAACCTGATTGGCGATATTCCGGAAACCGTGTTTTTCATGTTCCAAATGACGTTCGCGATTATTACCCCGGCGTTGATCGTCGGCGCTTTTGCCGAACGGATGAAGTTTTCGGCGATGTTGTGGTTTAGCGGCCTTTGGCTGATCGTGGTGTATATGCCGATTTGCCACTGGATCTGGGGCAATGGTTGGCTGGCGGTTTTGGGAGCCAAGGATTTTGCCGGCGGGATTGTGATTCACGTCAACGCAGGAGTTGCTTCCCTGGTAGCGGCATTGGTATTGGGGCGTCGGAAGGGTTTTCCGACTGTGGCGATGCCGCCGCACAATATGACCATGGTCGTCACCGGCGCCGGGATGCTTTGGTTCGGCTGGTTCGGTTTCAATGGCGGCAGCGCCTTGAAAGCCGATGGCAGCGCCGGCATGGCGATTGCCGTAACCCATATCGCCGCCGCTGCCGGTGCTTTGACCTGGATGACCATTGAGTGGCTGCGTTTTGGTAAGCCCAGCGTATTGGGTATCGTCACCGGCATGGTGGCAGGCTTGGGTACTATTACGCCGGCTTCGGGGTTTGTCGGGCCGATAGGTGGACTGGCGATCGGCGTCGTGGCTGGTGTGGTGTGTTTTTACGCCACGCAATTTGTCAAACGGCGTTTAAAAATCGACGATTCTTTAGACGTCTTTCCGGTACATGGCGTTGGCGGTTGCGTGGGGTCGATTTTGACTGGCGTATTCGCTGCCGAAAGCTTCGGCGGTTTGGGTTTGAACGGTATTAGCATTGCCGAGCAAGTCGGTGTGCAAGCACTGGCGGTACTGGTGACAGCTGCCTGGAGCGCGTTATTCAGTTATGTCTTGTTGAAACTGATCGATATTTGCATCGGTCTGCGCGTTAGCGAGGACGAAGAGCAACAAGGTCTGGATATCGTGCTGCACGAAGAAACCGGTTACCACAATCTGTAAACATTAGCCGTTAAACTATTGGCTTTTCATAATGGGCAGGGCGGTTAGCCAATCTGCCCGCATCCCTTAAAGTTCAGGAAAATCATGCCCATCACTCTCGAAGCTCTAGAAACCATCGTTCGTGCCGCCGGCGCAGTGGCGATGCGCTATTTTAATGATTTAGATTCGCTGGCGATCAATAAAAAAAGTGCTCGCGATCTGGTCACCGACGCCGATGTCGCGGTGGAAAATCATTTGAAACAGGCACTGAGCGAATGCTGTCCGGAATACGGCTTCTGGGGGGAAGAAAGCGGGCAAACCGCCAATCAAATCAGCCGTTGGATCGTCGATCCGATCGATGGCACCCATTCGTTTTCCAAAGGCCAATATTTTTGGGGCGTCAGCGTGGCTTTGGAAATCGACGGCGAATTATTGATGGGCGCGGTCTACGGACCTGCCCTGGACGATTATTATTGTGCGGAAAAAGGCAAGGGTGCCTGGAAGAACGGTAAACCGATCCAGGTGTCGGATGAAACCAGTCTCGCCAACAGTATGGTATCGACCGGATTCGCCTGCTTGCGCCAGTATTTGGAAGAGAATAATCTCCCGCGCTTCAATCGCATCGCTCAGGCCACCACCGGCCAACGTCGCTTGGGGTCGGCGGCACTAGATCTGTGCACGGTGGCGGATGGACAGGTCGACGCTTTTTGGGAGCAAGAGCTGAATTTGTACGATATAGCCGCCGGGGTTCTGATCGCTAAAGAGGCCGGGGCCAGCATTACCGACTTTAAAGGCAATCCGGGGGTGTTTCCGAAACAGGTTTTGGCGACAAACAATAAGATCTTGGCTCAATTGTTACCATTGATGTGAACATTTTCGCTTACGGTTCGGCTTGGGGCTTTCAAAAAGGAGGCAGATCGCATTCGAATGCTTGCCACTAAAACGAAGCGTCCAGCAACACTTCGGTAACTTGGAATAGCCTTGTGATTAAAGTATGGCTAACATGGAACAGGGGGGCACGCGTTAAATACGCTACGAGCTTGGATAAGTGCAATCGGCGGGAATCGCGGAGAGGCTGCTCGGGCGGTACGCCGGAGCAGCCGATTTGCAAACTTACTTGGCTTTAGCCAATTCAGCGCGCATTTCGTCAATGACTTTTTTGTAGTCCGGTTTGCCGAAAATGGCCGAGCCCGCAACGAAGGTATCGGCGCCGGCTTCTTTGATTTCACGTATATTGCCGACGTTTACGCCGCCGTCGATTTCCAGGCGAATCTCGAGGCCGCTGTCGTCGATGATTTTTCTGGCTTGCCGCAGCTTATCCAGCGCCGACGGAATGAATGATTGGCCGCCGAATCCGGGGTTGACCGACATCAGCAAAATCATGTCGACTTTGTCCAGCACATGTTCCAGATAATGCAAGGGGGTGCCAGGGTTGAATACCAGACCTGATTTGCAACCTAGGTCTCTGATCATTTGTAGTGAACGATCAATATGTCTGGAGGCCTCGGGGTGGAAAGTAATGTAGCTGGCACCGGCTTTAGCGAAATCGGGGATGATGCGGTCCACCGGTTCCACCATCAAGTGTACGTCGATAGGTGCGGTCACGCCGTGTTTACGTAACGCTTCGCAGACCAGCGGACCGATGGTTAGGTTTGGCACAAAATGGTTGTCCATAACATCAAAATGCACAATGTCTGCGCCCGCATTCAAGACATTAACAACTTCTTCGCCCAAGCGCGCGAAGTCTGCGGAAAGTATGGAAGGTGCAATCAGATTGTCAGCCATCTTTTGATCCTTATTGGTGAGGTTAAAAAGCGGCATTATAACTTTTTTCCACAGATTAGCTAAAACCGCTGATGGATGGGCAGCCAAGGCCTTTATGAATAGTGTTTGAGAACTTTATTCGGCGAAAAACCGCCTGTTAGGACGGTAGTCGGCCAAAAATATCTCGAACTCCTCAACCGGCAAGGGTTGGCTGGTTAAATAGCCTTGGTATAGATCGCATTGCCGGCTTTTCAGAAACGCCAATTGTTCCTCGGTTTCCACGCCTTCCGCAATCACCAGCATACGCAGGGTTTTCGCCATTGCGATGATGGTGGCAGTGATTTCCATGTCGTCGGTATGCGAGGGGATGTCCTCGATAAAACTTTTATCGATTTTTAACACGTCCAGCGGGAATGCTTTTAAATAGGCCAGGGACGAGTAGCCTGTGCCGAAGTCGTCGATGGCTAGGTGCACACCCAAATCATGCAGTTTATGCAGTATCTCGATGGCTTCTTTTTCGCGCTTCATTAATGCGCTTTCAGTGAGTTCCAGCTCCAGATATTCTGCCGGAAAACCGGTCTCTTCGAGAATTTTGGCTACGACAACGCTAATATCGCTATGCAGAAACTGTTGCGGAGATAGGTTGACCGCAAGCCGTAGAGCTGGAAAACCGGCTTGTAACCACTGTTTGCCCTGGCGGCAAGTCTCCTTTAATACCCAATTGCCGATAGCGGTAATCAATCCGGTTTCCTCGGCAATTGGGATAAAACGGATCGGCGGTATCAGGTCGCCGTCAGCGGTCTGCCAGCGCACTAGTGCTTCGGCTCCGACTATTGCGCCATCGTCGATACGGATTTGCGGTTGAAAAAACACTCTGAGCTCGCCGTGTTCAATGGCCTGACGCAGGCGGATTTCGATATCGATACGTTCACGGGCGGCGCGAGTCAAATCTTCGGAAAAGTATTTAAAACGGTTACGGCCCTCGTTTTTGGCTTGGTACAACGCGGTATCGGCCTGCTGGATCAGTTCATCCGAGGAGCTGCCGTGATCCGGAAACATGGCAATACCCACGCTGACGCCAATTCGTACTTCGTGACCGCTTGCCAGCTGCCAAGTTTGGCTCAGCGCATTGATGATTTGCGTGGCAACGTGCGCGACGGTTTCGGGCTGGTTGATTTCTTCCAGTAACACCACAAATTCGTCGCCGCCAAGCCTGCAAATGGTGTCGGTGGCGCGTAAACGGGATGTCAGGCGTTCCGCAACCATTTGCAATAAATCGTCGCCGGCCAGATGACCGAAGCTATCGTTCACGTCTTTGAAGCGATCCAAATCCAGCATCAAAACGGCCATCTTGTTGGACTGGCGGCGGGCTTTTTCGATGTTGTGTTGCAGGCGCGACAGAAACAGCATCCGATTGGGCAGCTTGGTCAACGGGTCGTGGTGAGCCAGGAACTCCAACTCCATTTCCGATGCTTTCAACTTGGAAATGTCGGCAAAGACGCCGACGTAATGGGTAACGTGGCCGTCGTGATCCTTGACGGTACTGATACTCAATAATTCCGGATACACCTCGCCGCATTTGCGCCGGTTCCAGATTTCGCCTTGCCAATGGTCGGTCGCGGCAATGTTGGCCCACATTTCCCGATAAAAATCGGCGTTGTGCCGGCCGGAACTCATAATGCTCGGCTTATTACCGATCACATCCTCGTTGCGGTAGCCGGTAATGTCGGTAAATGCCTTGTTGACCATCGTAATCCGGCGTTGCGCATCGGTAATCATCACGCCTTCGCGAGTGCTTTCGAACACTGCGGCCGCTTGGCCAAGGCGTTCTTCGTTGGCTTTGATGTCTGATATATCGGTGATGGTGCCGACGTAACCGCACAGGCCGCCGCTGTCGTCCAACTCCGGTTCGGCGCGGCCCACAACCCAGCGCAGGCTGCCATCGGCATGTTGAAAACGGTATTGCATATTGAAAGCTTGCAAATTCGCGAGACAACGAACCCATTCCTCGGTAACCGGTTCGCGGTCTTCGGCCAGCAGGCCGTTGATCCAGCCGTCGCCGTGCGAGGCACTGAATTGCAATCCGGTGATCTCGCACCAGCGGTGATTCACATAATCGCATTCGCCTTTTTGATTAGTGCGAAAAATACCGACCGGGGCAATTTTCGATAAGGTATGGAACAGTAGTTCACTCTCTTGCAGTGCGATTTCCGCCTGTTTACGGGCTGTGATGTCGCGCAGACCGATCACGTAGGCCGGCAGGCCTTCCCACTCCAGCGGGGCGGAGCGCAATTCCGCCCAGGCTATGCCGCTAGGACGAATCAGGTTGATGTCCTGAAATTGGATTTTATCGGTAGGAATGGGGATCGCCAACGATTGCCCAATCAGGTTGCCGTTTTCCAATAGCTGTTCCGCAGCCTGATTGGCGTACATGACGATGCCCTGCGGGTTGACCACCATTACCCCGTCGGTAATGGTGTCGAGGATCAGATTGAGTTGTTTGAGTGTCTGCGGCATTTAGGTTTAAACGGCCAAGCCTCAAACGATCACGGTTTGCACACCGGTGCCGATGTTCTGGGTAGTGATCGCTGCCATGACCGATGACATCCTGGAGAGATCGCCAAGTAGTTTCAGCACCGGTTCCGGCAGGTCGCGTACAAGCATAGGTGTGGCGAAGATTTCTTTTTCCAGGGCTTTTTCCGGCATCCCCAACACCTCGACCACATCGAATACCCAATGGCCGGGCTCGTAAATGCCGGCCAATACCGCGCTAATTTGTTCGACCAGGCGGCGAGTTTCCGGATTTAAGGAGACCACATAAAGCGTCAGAACCAGTTTGTGATGGTTGGCGCGGCGTTCTTCATGAATTTTAGCGATATGGACGACTTGGGCGATATTCCGGATCTGCGACGCGGACAAGGGTTTGCTGGCCAGCTCGAATTGTAAGCCCTCCTCATGGGCGTCTTTCAACTGATCCATGAATTCGGCGGCAAACGCCGTGACAATATACACATTCAAACTATCGTCCAGCGCTTTCAGGCGCCTTAGCGTTTCCACGCCGTCGATACCGGGCATGCGGAGGTCCAGAAATATCAGATCGGGGCGATCCGTTTCCGCCATGGCGATGCCTTGCAAACCATCCTCGGCTTCCCTCACGCTATAACCTTCTTCTTCCAAAATCAGCTTGAAAGCGCCGCGTACCGCCGGATCGTCGTCAATTACGAGAATGTTGTTTACCATCGCTTCTGTCTCAGCCTTGAAAAAAATATGTTAGTAGTGAGGAAATTTTAACCGTATGCAGCAACCCTCGCCAATGCGGCTTTCAACCACAATGGAACCGCGAGCATCCTGCATCAGACGGCGGGTAACCGATAAGCCGAGGCCGGTGCCCTGGCCCGGCGGCTTGGTTGTGAAAAACGGGTCGAACATGCGGCTTTGTACATCGTCGGGGATGCCGGGGCCGTTGTCTTTTAGCGCCAACTCTAGCATTTTTTCCACCGAACGGCCGCTGATTTCAATGGTAGGTCGTTCCCGGCCGCGCAATGCATCGCGGGCATTGATCAACAGGTTAATCAAAATCTGTTGCATGCTTTCCGCCGTGCAAGCGACATTAGGTAAACTGTCAGGTAAATCGATGCTTACGCTGATCGCGGTTTTGCGTAGTTCGCCCTCCAGTAACAGCAGGGTTTGATTCAGCACTTCCGCTACCGAACAACTACCGGTTTGCGCGGTTTTATGATGCATGAACACCAGCATATTGGACACGATATTCTTGATGCGCTGAATTTGTTGCAAGGCTTGAGCGAGGACTTGTTTGGATTTTGGGTCTTCGGTGCGGTCGGAAACGAATTCCACGAAATTCATCACTCCCATCAGCGGATTATTGATCTCATGCGCCACACCGCCGACCAGGGTACCGAGTGCGGATAATTTTTCCATTTGCAGCATGTGATCCTGGTTTTCCTGTAATTGCTTATAGGCTTGGCGCGTTTGTTCCAGCAAGCGGGCGTTCTCCAGGGATATGGCGGCTTGCGCGGTCAAAAGTTCGGTCATACTGATTTTTTCAGGGGTAAATACGCCCTCGGACAAGCGATTTTCCAAATACAACAGGCCGATCAATTCGCTTTGTTTAATGACGGGTAAGCACAACACCGAGCGTAATCCCAATGCGACGACCTCGGTTGCATTTTGAAACTCACCTTCGCTGCAGGCATCACGTAATACTACTTTTTCATGGGTGCGTTGGACGTAATTGACGATGGCGTGGCAGATGCCGCGTGCTTTGTTGAGGCTGTAATAATGTTTGTGTATCGTGCGTTTATTACCGACATGCTGTTCGGCGGCGATGAGTAGCTCGTCGTTTTGTTTGATTAAAAGATAGGCGTGCTGGGCGGCGGAACTTTCTAAAACCACGGCCATGATTTTTTGCATCAATTGGGTAAGATCGATTTCCGCCGACAGGGCCAATGCCGACTTCATCAGATAGCTGATGTCCAGACTGGGCAGGGTGGCGGGAGCCGGATGGGTTTTGGCTATTCTGGCTCCAGTGTCCGGGCTGACGTATTGATGACGTTCCTGCAGCCGATTGTTTTTGGCGTCGGCCCGGCATAAGCGGTAATGACGGCGGGCTTCGCCGAAATAAAGTTCCGCGTCGCCGAGGTGATGCGTCATGATTAAATCCGCCATGCTTTCATAGAGGTGGCCGGTCAACAAACCGTAATTTTGCGACGTTGCCAGTGCGATGGCGTCCAGATACAGATTGCGTGCTTCGCGATATTGGTTCTGTTGTCTGGCTATCTCCGCATAGATGAACACCAGATAGGGTTTCAGCAATGGACCCAGTTGCGCCCAGATTTCCAGTTGGCTCAGCAGCGGTGCAATTTCGTGGTGGATTTCCGGCGAGCCGGATGCAACTTCTACACGCAGGCGGTTTAAAACCCGGAACACGTACCACAGGCGCTTCAGTACGTTGTCGGTCAGGCCGTGCAAGTAGCGTTCAACCGTTTGCAACGAGACCGCCGCCGCACTGTAGTCGCCCAGGTAATATTGGGAAAAACCCAGCAATGCAAAATAACTGCCGGTTGCAGCGACATAATGGTTGGACTCCCAGTCGGCCAAGGTGGCGCGCATATCGACCGGACGGGCGTCGGGTTTCATCGGCATCACCCAGCCGGCCAATACTGCCTGGGCCAGGCCAACCGAAAACGACAGCTGATTTTTTCGGGAAAACTGTAGACACTCCTCGGCGGTCTCTTCAATCCAGCGCAGGTTTTTACCTTGCGCAAACAAATTCCACATCAAGGGACCGTAAGACAAGCCGGCGTTGTATAAATCGCCGCAGTTTTTCCCGGACTGAACGGCTTTGTGAGCGTAATCGACGATGTCGGCCGGGTGGCTGCGCGAGTGCATATTGCACCAGACAATGCCGTTCATGCCTCTGGTGGCGCCAAACGTATTGGGATGTTTGGCACAGAGGTCGTGCGCCAGGTCTTGATAACGAAATGCTTGGTCGAATTTGCCCTGTTCGCCGAGATTAAGCCCCATGATGGAGAACGAATAAATGACCGATTCGTCCATGCCGCCTTCCAGGCAATGCAGCGTGGATTGGGCGGCGGATAAGTAAAGCTGCGGCACCAGTCCGCACATGTACAAATCCGGAATCAGTTCGCTGTAAAACGCCAGTTCGATTTTGCTCTGACGTTGGCCGGTAAACGGCATGTTCAGGATTTTTTGCCAGACGTCGCCTTGTTGCTCAATTTGCGCTATCAAGCTTTTCATGCGGTGCGCGGCTTTTTGCGGGTCGTCGGGTATGGATTTGTTGAAATAGGCCAAGCCGCGATTGGCGGTGGCGATGGCTTGATTGAAGTTGCCGAAGGAGGATAGCGAAGTGGTTTGTTCCGCCAAAGCTTCGGCCTTGTCAAGATCGCTGACCGCATGCTCGATCAAGTGATTGAGCAGGGCTTCCGAACTCTCGTAACGGCCGCACATCAAATCGGTTTTCGCCAAGCGTTGATAAATTCGAAACGTCTGCGCGTATGCCTGTTCCCAGCAATCGGCGGGGAGATAATTGTGGGCTTTCAGAAAAAATTCGTTTGCGGCATCGCCGGCCAAGGCATCGAGCGCTTTATTGCCGGCATGGAAATTGATGTCCACCAGCCAATAGGCGGTCTCTTCATCCGGTAGTGCCGGGCAGCCCTGATTGAGATGCGCGGCGATGGTGAACAGATTGTCCAGGCTGGCCAGTTCGGTGCCGATCGGCACCGCCGATAACAAGCGGCTGCCGATGCGCCAGTGAATATTCGGCCGGGAGGCTGCCGTCACTTGCTGCAATACCGCCTCCTGCACCCGGTCATGCACGAATTGCAAGTCGGCTTTATTTTCCAACAGCAGTCCCAGGCTCAGTACCGGTTTCAAATCTTCGAACAATTGCTCTATGCGAATATCCAGCACCAAGGCCACGTCGCTGGCGGTAAAGCGATTACCCATACAGGCGCAGTGATAGAGGATGTGCAAGGTCTTGGCCGGTAGCTTGCGTACTTTGGCGCTGAATAATTCCACCACGCTGGCCGGCATTTGCGTGTTGCGGATGCGCTTCATATCCCATTGCCAGTGTTGCGCCTTATCGGTACTGAGCAAGCCTTCGTTGTAGAGCCAGGCCAGACTTTCACTGACGAACAAAGGGTTGCCTTCGGTCAGGTGAGCGATAAACTCGGCCAGATTGGCGGTGGCTGTTAACGGCGAATCCAGAATGTAGGCGACCATCTCATGACAGTCGTTCTCGCTGAGCGCTTCCAAGCGAATCTCGGCCAGCGGCCTGCTGTTTTCTTGAACGTTGCGGATTAGCTTGATCAAGGGATGAGAGCTGTCCACTTCGTTATGGCGATAGGCCCCCATGAAGAATAGATAGGGGTGTTCACGATGGTTGGCAAACAGGTTCTGCAGGAAATCGAAAGTGGCGCTGTCGCACCATTGCAAATCGTCGATAAACAACACTAAGGGATTGTCTTCGCTGGCCAAACACGCCAAAAACTTGCCGAACAGGTTGTTGAAGCGGTTTCTGGCCTCCACCGGCGGCAAGTGCGTGGGTTCCGGTTGCGGACCTATGATAAATTCCAGTTCCGGTAAGACTTCGATGATCACCCCGCCGGCATGAGCCACTGCATCCAAAATTTTTGCGGACCACTGTTGCACTTGCGTATCGCTTTCGGTCAAAAAGGTGCGAATCAGATTGCGTAAGGCTTGGATCAGCGAACTATAGGGAATGTTTTTTTGGTATTGATCGAATTTGCCGGAGCTGAAATAGCCGCGATTTTTTACCAGTGGCTTTTGCAGTTCCTGAATCAAGCGGGTTTTGCCGATGCCGGACAAGCCGGAAATAAACACCGAGCGGAATTGGCCTTTAGTGACTTGTCCGTATTCATGGCGGATCAGCGCGGTTTCGGTTTGGCGGCCGACCATTTTCGAAATGAAAATTACGCGGCGGCTGCGGTCGTGCTGACCGACAGAAAAATCGGACACTTGGCCGGTGGTTTCATGTTCTTTCTGGCAGCGTAGTAAATCCGCCAGTAGGCCCGAGGCACTTTGGTAACGCTTTTCCGGTTGTTTTAAAATCAGTTTGGCGATGATTTCGCTTAGGGTGCGCGGGATGCCGGGGCTGATGTCGTGGACTTTAACGGCTTCCTCGGCCAGATGCGAATGAATCAATTCCAGGGGGTCGGTTGAAAAAAACGGCAGTCTGCCGATCAGCAGTTCGTAGAATACGACGCCCAGTGAGTATAAGTCGGTGGAAAAGTCCACGCGGTAGTTGATGCGTCCGGTTTGTTCCGGCGAGGTATAGGCTAGTGTATTGCGGACAAACTCCGGATCGTAGATAAAATGGCTGACATCGCGGATATCCAGAGGCGTGATGAAATCGGTCAGACGTAAGTTCAGGCTGCCCGACTGCACCAGGATATTATGCGGCTTAATACCACCGTGCGTGATGCCGGCATCGTGTACCGATTGCAAGGTGTCGGCCAGCGAGCAGGCCAGCGTAAAAAAGTCGGCCAGTTTTACGGCTTGCTGTTGGCTAACCCAGTGGTTTAGCGGCTGGCTGTTGAACCAGGGTTGCACAATAAATTGATCGCCATCGTTCGATTCCAGCGCTAATGGCGTGTTGACTCTCGGGTCGTGCAATACTTTCAGTCGGTCGATTTTTTGCCGCAGATGCCGGGATTGCTCATCCCAACTGGACAGCAACTTCAAATATTTGATGATCAGCGCGTATTCCGGCACATGCTTGTGATAGCCCTTGTAAACCGTGGCTTGCAGACTCTCGCCGAGTTTTTCGGTTAGCACGTAACTATCCAGTTGCGGCGCATTCTGCAGTGCTGCCGTTCTTGTGATGAGATCGATCATTCGATAATTCTGCTTAAAATTGCGGATAGCCGGCTAGGATGGAGAAGCGATTTCCGGCAAAGCCGGAAGCCGGCCGATTTATAATTCCTGTCTCGTTTAATAACCATAGGAGCGGCCATGGCTGCGACAGCTTCCAATATGTTGCCATTGGGCACTATCGCCCCGGATTTTTGTTTGCCGGATACCGTTACCGACAGCGAATATGCCTTATCAGAGTTAAAAGGCCGGCAGGGCACGTTAATTCTGTTTATTTGCAACCATTGTCCTTACGTCTTGCACATTAAGCAGCAGTTGATCGCGATAGCCCGGCAATACGCCCCGCAAGGGATTACGACGATTGCGATTAGCGCCAATGATATCGAGAATTACCCGGAGGACGCGCCGGATAAAATGCAACGACTGATGGCGGAATGGGGAAATCCATTCGCCGCGTATTTGTACGACGAAACCCAGGAAACGGCGCGGGCCTATCAAGCCGCCTGTACTCCGGATATCTATCTGTTCGATGCCAATCTGGCTTGCGTCTACCGCGGTCGCCTGGACGGTGCCACTCCGAAGAATGCAGTGCCGGTCAGCGGCGAGGATCTGCGCAACGCCTTGGATAATTTGCTGGCGGGTTTGCCGATTGCCGAAGAACAGATTCCGAGTATCGGCTGTAATATCAAATGGAAAAACGCGGACTAGCTAAGCAACGCGCTTTTGATGTTGCAGACCGATCTCGCGCGATTCCGGGATATGTCGCGGTTGGCGCTTAACCTTGTTTATCGTCGAACTGTTCCACCATTAGATCCAGTTCCTTACTTAGTTCCGAGACACTACCGCTGGCTGCGCTGGCCTGAACCGCGTGATCGGAGGTTTGCCGGGACAGCGTGCCTATGGCTTCCACGTTTCTGGAAATTTCTTCGGCAACAATGTGCTGTTGTTCGGCGGCGCCGGCGATTTGCACAATCATTTCATTAATGAAGTTAACCGATCTAGTGGTCTGTTGTAATAACTCGGTGGAGTTTTTCCCATGTTCTGCACCGGTCGCCGCCATTTCCCGGACTTTAGCCATTTCCTGGACCGCGTTTTGTACACCGGAACGCAGGCCGTCTATCATCTTATGAATTTCTTCGGTGGATTTTTGCGTGCGGCCGGCCAGCGTTCTGACTTCGTCGGCTACCACCGCAAACCCGCGGCCCTGCTCGCCGGCGCGGGCGGCTTCGATGGCGGCATTGAGTGCCAGTAGATTGGTTTGTTCGGCTATGCCTTGAATTACGTCCAGAACGCCGCCGATTTTTTTACTGTGATCGGCCAAAATTTGGATTACCGCTTCGGCTTGGCCGACCGCTGTTTCCAGCCGGTCTATCATATGGATAGTGTCGTTGACCCGAGACATGGTTTCCTGGGACTGCCTATTCACATCGTTCGCGGCGTTTGCGGCATTCGCCGCGCTTCTGGCCACTTCGCTGACGGTTGCGCTCATCTCGTGTATCGTGGACGACACTTGTTCGATTTCCGCCAGTTGTCTATCCATGGCAGAACTAACCTGGCTGACCGCTCTATAGCTGGCATCGGCTTTGCCGGCCAGCGGTTCGGTCGCTTGGATCAAACGGCGAATGATGGTCCTGGATTTGGCTTTCAACAGTTTTACCGCCAGCAGCAGTTGGCCGATCTCGCTGTCGTCGGCAGTGTAAATTTGTTGCATCACCGGATTTTCGATCACCTGCCTTGCTTCCGCTGCCGCCGAATGCAGAGGGCGTAAGACTAACGAGATCAAAAAGTATGCAGCTAGCGCCGGACCGGCCCAGATTACTGCCGCCGTGCTTAAGTCTAGGCTTCCGTTCAGGTAAAGGCTGGCGGCGACAGCCAATTGCAGTACGGCAAAACCGGCTGTCAGCTTGCCGGGTATGCCGGCTCGGCTCAGGCGGGGGCCGATATTTTTGCCGGCATTCAATTTTTCATAGGCTGCGTTGGCGCGGGCAATGCTATCGGCTTGGGGTTTAACCCGTACCGACTCGTAACCGATAATCTTACTGTTTTCGAAGCGCGGCGTGACAAAGGCGTCGACCCAGTAGTGGTCGCCGTTTTTGCAACGGTTTTTCACGATGCCCATCCACGGCCGGCCGCTTTTTACGGTTTGCCACAGGTCGGCAAAGGCGGCTGGCGGCATGTCGGGATGGCGGACGATATTATGGCTTTGTTGAAGCAGCTCAGCCTCGCTAAAGCCGCTTATTTTTAAGAAATCGTTGTTTACATAGGTGATCCGGCCGGCCGGATCGGTGGCGGACGTAATTGTCGTCGATGTGTTGAAGCTGACTTCGCGTTGGGTAACAGGTAGATTCTTTCTCATAATTGTTATTTTCTGCTAGCTGATGGCCCGTTTTCGCATAACGGCTTGCGGCGCGCGACGTATAAATTAATGCTTAGAGATTATAGGGGAATCCTTATTTATTGCGAAGGAAATCTTCGGAAAACCTTATGGTGAAAACCGGCTCAATCCAACCTGCTTCACCCGGAATGGTCGAGCTCGGTTTATCGGCGCCAGGAAGCAGCAAGGCGGCTGATATTTTTGTTAGATTTCAGGTATGCGCTATGCTTGCACCGATAAAAACCTACAAAAGGGGATGGAAATGTCTGAACACCAAGTACGCCCGCTGCAATTCAGCGGTAGCGGCGCCGAGTATTTTCGAATCTGGGTCGTGAACGTCTGTTTGAGTATCGTGACTCTCGGCATTTATTCGGCCTGGGCCAAGGTCCGGCGTAATCAATATTTTTATAGACATACGACGCTAGCGGGTGCCGGTTTCGATTATCACGGCGACCCAAAAGTTATCCTGAAAGGGAGGATTATTGCGTTTTCGATGTTTGCCTGCTATTCCCTGGTCGGTCAGTTCAATCAAGCCGCGGCATTGGTAATCCTGGCCACGATCATGGCGTTGATGCCTTGGTTATTGGTCAGATCGTTACGTTTTAGGTTGCATAACACCAGCTACCGCGGTCTGCGTTTTGCGTTTCACGGGCAAACCGGGCCGGCATATATCAATTTTCTGTTTTGGCCCTTTGTGTCCGGCTTGACCCTGGGAGGGTTGTGGCCGTTGGCGCAGCAGCGAATTGCCTGTTTCACGCGGGAGAACAGCAGCTATGGCAGCGCGCGCTTCCATTTTTCCGCCGGCCCAGGCGCCTATTACGGCATTTATTTGATGATGATAGTGATGGGGGTATTGGTATTCGCCGCTCTGATGGCCTGCGTAACGCTACTCGGCAGTAAGGAGCTAATCCCGGTGGAAGCAGGGCAATTAGTGGCGATGAGTGTGTTGATCGCCGCTATAGGCACCTATCTGGCCTTGTTCTTGATTGCGTATCCCTACGTTGCGGCGCGCTTGCAAAATTTGGTTTGGAATTCCACCGCATTAGAAGAACATCATTTCCAAGCCAACGTGCGGGCGCGGGAGATGCTGGGTATCATGCTGACGAATGTTTTGCTGATCGTATTGACCTTGGGACTGTACAAACCGTTCGCCGATATTCGCCTAGCGCGTTATCGGGTGCAACATATTGCCTTTTCCCCCGCCGGTAGTATCGACGAATTAGTCGCCGGTTTGCAGAGCCATGCTTCGGCTACCGGCGACGAAATGGCCGATATGTTCGATTTCGATATCGCCTTGTAAATGTGGCTCACCGGGGTCTATTACGACGGACGGCAGGCGCGTGCGCATCCGGTCACGCTTTGTGTCGAGGGCGACAATCTGCTATTGCAGGGTCGGGATATCGCTAGACGCGAGCCGCTAAACAGCCTGAAAATTCCGCCGCCGCTCGGCAGCACGCCGCGTCTGATCTTGTTCGCGGATGGTGCTCGCTGTGAAGTGGCTGATCGGCGGCGGTTTGCGGACATGTTGCCGCAAACCGCCGCTAGCGCAGTGGCCGGTATGGAAAATAGCTGGTGGTATGCGCTGGCGGCTTTATCGATTACCTTGTGCTTGCTGGCCGGCGCCTATGTATTCGGCTTACCTTATGTCGCTCGAATCGTGGCGGACCGGGTACCGTCTTCCCTGGCGGCGCAAATAGATCAGCAGTTTTTTACTAGTCTCGATCAAACCTTGCTCAAGCCTAGCGGCTTGGAACTTCGGCGTCGGCAAACAATAGAGGATGCCTTGCAGCGCTTAGCATTGCCGCCGGGAGGCGCGAGGCCGGACAGAATCGAATTTCGCAGTAGTCCGGAGTTGGGCGCCAACGCCTTCGCTCTGCCGGGCGGGAGCATAGTGATGCTCGATGAGTTAGTGAACTTGGCCGATAACGACCAAGAAATTCTCGCCGTGCTGGCGCATGAAATGGGGCATATCAGCGAGAAACATGCTTTGCGGCAAATGCTGCAGGCTTCGGTGGTGGGTTTGGCGATGGCATGGTACATCGGCGATGTCAGTAGCTTGTTGGCGGCCGCGCCGACCGTGCTGCTGCAAACTCGCTATTCCCGGGATTTCGAGCGTAGCGCCGATACCTTCGCCGCGGAGATGCTGCGCGCTAACGGCATCCCTGCCAGCCGGCTGGCCGATATATTGCAGAAACTGGAAGCAGCGCATCAAGCCGAAACAACGCAAATAGCGGCAAAATCCGCTAAAGCCATGGATTATTTATCCAGCCATCCCAACACCGAGGAACGCATCAACCGCCTGCGCGGGATGTAAAATGCCCGCGTTGGGTTTTATCAATTGCTTTACCTTAATCAGGAGCACCAAAAAATCATGAAACGCCTTTATCGAGTTGCGCTGGCGCTTATGTTGGCAATTGGCGGTACTAGCGGTTTCTCGGCCGCTCAGGCCGACGCCGATGCGGAAAGCCATAAGGTTCATCATTCAGTCATCGTCTGGTTGAAACAGGCCGGGGATGAAAAACTTCGTCGGCAATACATCGATGAGAGCAAACGTTTGGCCGAATTGCCCGGCGTGTTGGCTTATGAGGTCGGTACGCCGGCCGCGATTAATCGCGGGCATGCTAACGCGGCAGTCGATGAAAGTTATGACGTGGCGGTTGCTGCGGTTTACGAAAACCGGGAGGCTTACGAGGCGTTTTTGAAAAATCCGGAGTATCTGCGGGTGGCGCAGCAAGTGTTGCGGCCTTTGGTGGATAAATATAAGGTTTACGATTTCATGGAATAGCCGAAAACAGCGTTTTCCCGGTAACCGAAAAATTGTCAAGGTGGCGGCGACGAAATACTCGTTTCCGAGTACCTCGTCGCCGGCCGTGTAAATAGCTTACTTTTTCAGAGCCGCCGCTTCCGCCGCGCGGCGGGTGATTTCCGCCCAATTGCCGGCATCCACCAAGTCGGCCGGCGCCATCCAGGAGCCACCGACGCAGGCAACATTGCTCAATGCCAGATATTCAACCGCGTTCTTCGGATTGACGCCGCCGGTCGGGCAGAAAGTCACTTGCGGCAAGGGGCCGCCGATGGATTTCAGCATCGGGATGCCGCCCGCCGCTTCGGCCGGGAAAA
>CAZGUM010000082.1:0-17231 GCA_964529085.1 uncultured Methylomonas sp.
GACTTTGTAAACTAATGGAGAATGGCGTGAGCGACCTAGTCCTTCATGTATCAGATGCTGATTTTAATGAAACTGTGTTGAAATCCGGTGCGCCGGTGTTGGTCGATTATTGGGCGGAGTGGTGCGGGCCCTGCAAGATGATTGCCCCGGTTTTGGATGAAATTGCATCCGAATATCAAGGCAAACTCACTGTTGCCAAATTGAATATCGACGAGAATCCTAAAACTCCGCAACACTACGGTGTGCGTGGCATTCCGACCTTGATGATTTTCAAGGGCGGCGAAGTGGAAGCGACCAAAGTCGGTGCGTTAACCAAATCTCAGTTGGCTGCGTTTATCGATAGCAACATCTAAATCAGCTGAATCAACCGGATTTATTAAAAATGTTTTTGATAAGTCCGGTTATTGCGCTAAAATTTTCTCCGCTTGCTTCTTCGCATCCTGAACATCCCTAATTTATCCAACAACCACCTTCCGCTGTAAACGGCTTTCTGCTGTTTTGCATTTCTTTCATTTCCCTTAATCAACATGAATCTTACCGAGTTAAAACTTAAACAAGTTACTGAAATTATCGCGATTGCCGAGTCCTTGGGGCTGGAAAATATCGACAGAGCCCGAAAGCAGGAACTGATTTTTGCAATCCTGAAAAAACAGGCGAAAAGCGGCGAAGATATTTTTGGCGATGGTGTTTTGGAAATACTGGCGGATGGTTTCGGTTTTTTAAGGACTCCGGGGTGTTCGTATCTGGCGGGACCGGACGACATCTACGTATCCCCCAGTCAAATCAGACGGTTTGGCTTGCGCACCGGCGATACCGTCAGCGGTAAAATTCGCCCACCGAAGGAAGGCGAACGTTATTTTGCGATGTTGAAGGTGGAAAGTATCAACTTCGAATCGCCCGAACAATCCAAAAATAAGATTTCCTTTTCCAACCTTACCCCGCTGTTTGCCAATAAACGTTTCCGATTGGAACAAGGCAACGGTACCAGCGAAGATTTAACCGCCCGCATCATCGACTTGATCGCCCCCATCGGTAAAGGCCAGCGCGGTCTGATCGTTTCGCCGCCGAAAGCCGGTAAAACCATGATCATGCAAAGTATCGCGCACGCGATTGCCGAGAATAATCCCGAGTGCTACCTGATCGTATTGCTGATCGACGAGCGCCCGGAAGAGGTGACCGAGATGGAGCGTTGCGTGCGCGGCGAAGTGGTCTCCAGTACCTTCGATGAACCGGCTACCCGCCACGTGCAGGTGGCCGATATGGTGATCGAAAAAGCCCGGCGCATGGTTGAACACAAGCACGACGTGGTTATTCTGTTAGACTCGATTACCCGCTTGGCCCGCGCGTACAACATGGTGGTGCCGTCTTCCGGCAAGTTGTTGTCCGGCGGTGTGGATGCCAATGCTTTGGAAAAACCCAAACGCTTTTTCGGCGCGGCGCGGAATATCGAAGAAGGCGGCAGCTTGACTATTATCGCCACCGCACTGGTGGAAACCGGTTCGCGGATGGACGAAGTGATCTTCGAAGAGTTCAAAGGCACCGGTAACATGGAATTGCATCTGGAGCGCAAAATCGCCGAAAAGCGGATTTACCCCGCGATCAATATCAACCGTTCCGGCACGCGTCGCGAGGAATATCTGGTCGATCCCGACGAGCTGCAAAAAACCTGGATTTTGCGCAAAATTCTGCAACCAATGGACGAGTTGGCGGCATCCGAGTTTTTGTTGGGTAAACTCAAAGACTTTAAAACCAACGCTGCATTTTTTGATTCGATGAAGCGCTAAGCGCAAAACGCCTGTACAGACGAGCGTTTTAGCGCTCGTCGCAAACTCGTCAAACATCTCCACCTCTGTTTTTTCTCTTTTTTGTCATAAAACACAAAAGCCTAGCCTTAGTCTGATGCGCGGGCAGCAGCGCATCAGCACATTTGATGGTTATCGATGCGATTAATTTTGTTATATTGCGCGACGACCTTAAATGAGGAGTACGGCCTTGCGCACAACCAGCAAATTTTTTATGCAATTCGTCCGATTGGCGGGCCCTTTCTGGTGCTCGGAAAATAAGACCACTATCCGGACCTTATCGGCGTTTTTGGTTGCGTTGACAGTGGCGCAGATTGCGGTGTCGGTCATTATTACCGAGTGGAGCGCCGACTTATTCGATGCGCTGGAACAGCGCTCGATGTCGAGGCTGTTTACGCAAGTAGGACTAATCGTATTGATTTTTATCGCCAACATGGCGATTACCGCGAGTCATCTGGTTGTCAAACGCCGTCTGCAATTGAGTTGGCGCGGTTGGCTAACCGACAAATTGATAGGTCAATGGATGCGCGACGGCCGTCATTATCTGGTTACGCACATTCCGGGGCAGCATGACAATCCCGACGGCCGGATCGCGGAAGATATCCGGATTTCCACGGAATATGCCATCGATTTATTACATACCTTCTTTTATTGCCTGTTATTGCTAACCAGTTTCACCGAAATTTTGTGGACTCTATCCGGCACGGTCACCCTGAATCTGGGTGTACTTGAAGTACCGATTCAAGGCCATTTGGTCTGGTTGGCGCTGATTTATGCGGCGAGTGCATCGACTTTGGGTTGGTGGATAGGCCGGCCCCTGACCATGGCTACCGACAACAGGCAGACCGTGGAAGCCAATTTCCGTTTTGCGTTAGTCAAGGCCCGCGAAAATGCGCAAGCAATCGCCTTGATCCACGGCGAGCGCCATGAGAATCCGCATTTTCACCGCTTGTTCGGAAATATTGTCGATGCCTGGAATCAGCAAACTCATGCCTGGCAGCGTATAACCATGTTTAGCTCCGGGTACTCGATATTGTCGATGGCGTTTCCGATTCTGGTGTCGGCGCCGCGCTATATTTTGGGGACTATCAGTCTGGGCGCGTTGATGCAATCGGCACAGGCTTTTCAGCAAATGGTCGCGGCCCTGTCCTGGCCGGTTGACAACATGGGCAAAGTGGCGGAATGGCGCGCCTCCGTCGAGCGGGTATTGGGCTTGAGCAAGGCTTTGGAGCAACTGGAACGCGAAATAGCCAAGCCCGATCCGTATCGGATTCGTTTGGTGAAAAGCGACAAATCTGTATTGGCGTTTCGCGATTTATGCATTTCGCGTTTGGACAGAATCGTCTGCGTGTCTACCCTCAACGAAGAAATCAAGGCTGGAGAGCGTGTATTGATTGCCGGTAATGCGTTTTCCGGCAATAAGCTGTTCAAAGCGATTGCCGGCCTGTGGCCATGGGGAGAGGGCGCAATCGAATTGCCGGATGATGAGACTATGTTTTTTATGCCGCCGCGGCCCTATTTACCGACCGGTACCTTGCGCGCTTCGATTTGTTACCCTTCCGACCCCTCGGCCTTCGATCAGCAGGTATTGGAAAATACTTTGGAATTGGCCGGTGTGAAAGAGCTGAAAGAACAGCTCGATCAAGTTGCGGATTGGGAGAAGAACCTTGAGCGCGAACAGAAACAGCGTTTGGGCTTGGTGCGCTTGTTGTTGCACAAACCTAAGTGGATTTTAATGCAAGAAGCTTTCGATTCGCTTGATCCCGAAGGCGAAGTGGATATGGTCAACCTTATCCATAGAAAACTTTCGGATTCTGCGGTGCTGACCATTACCAAGCAGCCTAATATACAAGCTTTGTATAAGCGCCGGATTACGCTCTGTTAAGCGGTAGCCGGGTCGATGCTCACACCCCCGGCATGGCTCGGGTGAGCTGGGTTATTCACGACGGCTTTGTCATTCAATGATTCCATCGTGGAGAGGGGCAGTTTTCAATTCGATATCATGTGCGTCGGCTACGCGGCTGCTCACTTGGCGGTATTCGAGAAGTTTTTGGTCTGGTTTTTATGGGGCAATGAAGCCGCATTCATGCCGCAACGGAGTCTGCGGACCGGTATTGAACAAGTTTGCTTGAAAACCTTTGGCAACGAAATTTTTTCGTACTGTAAGTGGGGATTTTCAATTCTGAATCGTCTTATAGATAAGGGCGGAATGGCTGTCGCTTTAGCGAGCCATGAATTAGCCTAAAGTAATGATCTCAGGTGCATTATGAAAACAAGACGATCTCGATCCAAAGCGAACAGCATGTCTCAGGAAGCGTTAGACGCCAGCTTCCCCTCGGCACGCTATTTCCAGGTTCACTTCGAATATTTACATGAAACCATTAACGATTTGAAGCAGCAGGTTAATCAGGCCAACCAACAAATTACCGAACTCCGGCAACAACTGCACGCCGGTGCATTAGGCGATATTGGCGCGGCAAACTATGTCGTCGATAGTCAATCGGTGAGCAATCTGCGCCAATCCTAACGCATCAGTTTTGCTGTTTGTAACCATCGCTATTTTTCTCGACCCAGCGTGCGCTACCTGACTCTAAGGTTTCTCGCTTCCAAAACGGCGCCTGACTCTTCAAATTTTCCATAATAAAACGACTGACGTCGAAAGCGTCGCCGCGATGTTCAGACCATACCGCGACCAGCACCAGCGTATCGTTGGGCCATACCTGGCCGAGGCGATGAATGACCAGCGCATCCAAAAACTGCCACTGACTTCGCGCCTGTTCAATGATGTGTAGTAATTGCTTTTCGGTCATGCCTGGATAATGTTCCAGATACATGCTGCGGACGTTATCGCCCTGATTGAAATCGCGCATACTGCCGACGAATACGCTAGTGGCGCCGTATTTTCCGGCCATACCATCGGCTTGCGATTGGTAGTCGGCGAGTTCTCGCCAGGGGTCGAAGGTTTCGGTATATAGCTTGATAGTCATCTCAGCCTCCGGTAACAGGCGGGAAAAAAGCCACCTCGTCGCCATCGTTAGCCTCGGCGTCTAAGCCGACATATTCCATATTGATAGCCGCCAATACGGCATCCGGCAGCGGTGTATTCGGATTGGCCCGCCGCCATATATCCCTTGCGGGGAGCGGCGCTTCAATGTTTAGCTCGTCGCAGTCGCGGCCAACCGAATCCTTCAAACTTGCAAAGTAAAGTACTTTAATCGACATCTTTATTCACCCGGTAATACAATGCGTGGAATTTCCACTCGCTCAGTATGCCATGTCCGAATCGTCGCTCACTCATTTTAATGCCGCCGGTGAAGCCCATATGGTTGATGTCGGCGACAAAGCTGTCACGCAACGGCAGGCCGTTTGCGAGGGTTATATTGAAATGCAGCCGGAAACGCTGGCTCTGATTGTGGCAGGTAATCACAAAAAGGGGGATGTATTGGGCATTGCGCGGATTGCCGGCATTATGGCCAGTAAAAAAACCGCCGATCTGATTCCTTTATGTCATCCCTTGCCGATTACTCACGTTGAGATTAACTTGCAGCCGCATACCGAGTTGCATCGGGTATATTGTCGAACAACGGTGAAAACTGCCGGCCAAACCGGCGTGGAAATGGAAGCACTCACTGCGACTCAGATTGCCTTGTTGACCGTGTACGATATGTGCAAGGCCGTTGATCGCGGTATGGTGATACAAGGTGTTAGGGTATTGGAAAAGCGCGGCGGCAAATCGGGGCATTGGAAAATATAGTAAAAATTAGGTATTCAATTTTGCCGGGAAAATAGTTTCTACCAATTCTATGCCGGCTTAACGCGTGTATCTTAGAGTTTTTATAGTGCCGAATATAAATACGGCATTTAAAATTCTTTTGTTATCATCATACTTTTATTCAACCTATGCCATTGCTATGAAACATTTACATCTTTTATTTGTAACGCTCGTTATTATCAGTTTTATTTGGCGAGTGTATTTGGCCGAGAAAAAGCCTGAGTTGTTGGCGGAAAAGTGGCTGAAAATTTTGCCGCATGGTTTAGCTACCGGCTTATTGCTGTCCGGAATAGTCTTGGTAGTGCAGGGCAATTGGTTGTCCACTTCCTATGCTTGGATTGTCGGCAAATTGTTCTTAATGCTTGTATTTATTGGCCTGGGTATTTTCACAATGCGAGAACAAGGTAAGCGGCGTTGGATATTCTTTGCGGGTGCGATATTTTGTTTTGCGTACATTATAAAAGTCGCTTTTGCCAAACAATTTCTATTTTTTCTTTAAACCAATTCGGCATAGAGCCCAGGTGCGCCCAATTCTGTGTTGTAAATTAGGCGGCGCGCCGATTCCAAGGATTGTAAGTATGGGTTTAGCAAGCCCGTGTAACCAGCCAGCGATCGTCAGGTGACAATTGATGATCAGGGTCGAATAAAATTAAGGTACTACCGAATATCCAGAAATAATCTGTCCGCGGAATTGTCGTAACTTGAAGGGTGCGGTAATTTTAAAAGTGCCGTGCTCGCCGCATATCTTTAAAGCTTTGGGATCTTATTGATAGTGCGTCACGGTAATTTTTTAATAAAAAGCGTATGGTATTTCCACTGCAAAATACCGGAGAACAACATGAAAGCCTTAATTAGCTCAAAAAACTACATGCCATTGTCGCAGCAGATCCATCATTCCTTCTTTTCCGCAAAAGGTTATGATCCGTTCGGCAATTTAAAATCGCATGACGGGTACGCAATGCACGACTCGTATTTTCAATATAATAAGCACATTGCGTCGGCGATAACTCATCAAAATTGCCAAATTACCTTTCTCAGTAAATTTACCAATTTCTGAATATACCTGACGTATTGGCTAAATCGGCCGATTAATAGGTTTTTGCCTGAAATGCGAGGCCAAATCAGGCGCGGGCTGTTTATTTTTCCGGTTTCTGTTCCGGTTCGCGGTTGATAATTTTTTCGTCAATGATTTTGTGTAGTAAGCGGATCAGTTCTGCGGAACCGTCTGAATCGGCATCTACCGCATCCGGCTTACTAAGTGCGGCATTGACCGCGATGCCGGCGATCTCTTCCTTCAGGGTGATGTTGTATTCGGCCTCGTCGTAGTGATTGCTGATTAGCGACCGCAGCAAGCCCACGTCTTTACCGCTGGTATCCGGATCGTAACGGACCTGAAAGCGGTTCTCGTCCTGATTTTTATCCAGTACCTCGATGTCGCTGATTTTCAGCGCGGTAGAGATCATCTCCCAAGCGCGATCTCGACGGGTTTTCAAGGTTAGTAAGGGTTTGCCCGCATTGTCGGTAAATGCCATCAAATTAGCCAAGGCCGACTTGGGTTTCAAATCGTCCGCTGCCACCGCCGGTTGTGGATTAGTGTGTTCTATCGGCAAAACCGGCGGCAATTCCAGATGATGGGTATCGCGATATTTGTCCGGTGCGTCCGCGCAAGCCGCCAGCAACAAACAAGGCAGGCCGTAAGTCAAGGTTCTAAACAACATAAGGCTTACTCGCAAAAAAAACGTCTATGTTCCAGCACCGGGAAAGACAGACGGGTTTTTTCCAGACGGCTTTTATCGATTTCGGCGCTGACGAAGCCGGGGCCGGTTTTATAACAATCCAGCACCACGCCCCAAGGATCGATCACCATGCTATGACCATAGGTTTGCCGGCCGTTCATATGAAAGCCGCCCTGATTCGGCGCAATCACATAGCAGAGGTTTTCGATCGCGCGGGCTCGCAACAATACTTCCCAATGCGCGGCGCCGGTTTTGGCGGTAAATGCCGAAGGAATGACCAATATATCCAAGCCTTGCCGGGTCATTGGCCGAAAAAATTCCGGAAAACGCAAATCGTAGCAAACCGCGACGCCCAGACGGCCGAACGGAGTATCGATTACACAGGATGTGTCGCCCGCTTCCACCGAATCGGATTCGCGGTATTCCTCTGCGGTATCCGGCACGCTGACATCGAACAAATGCACTTTGTCGTAACGCGCGACTCGTTCGCCCTGCTCGTTGTAAATCAGGCAGGCGGCGCGAACCTTGTTGGGTGCGACGGCCTGCATCGGCATTGTGCCGCCGACCACCCAAACGCCGTATCTTTTCGCGGTAGCGGCCAAAAAATCCTGAATCGGCCCTGAGCCGTCCGGTTCGCTGACTTTAACCTTGTCGTACTCGTTAAGCCCCATGATGGCAAAATTTTCCGGCAAGGCCACCAGTTTCGCGCCGGCTTTCACTGCTTCGGCGATTTGTCTCTCGGCTTCGAGCAAATTGGCGCTGACTTGCGGTCCTGAGGCCATCTGGATGGCGGCACATATGGTCATGAAATGTCCCTGTTTATAATTGTTGTCGATAACGTTAACTAAGGGGAGGCTTGGCCGTAGCCGCCGTTCAAAGTAAGGCCGCTACCGCTCACTTACTCAGTGAATCCAGCCAGCCGCCGGTTAAACCGCGCCAAGCTTTTTGCACCAAGCCATCCTGATCGTGCAGCGGCGTGACCTCGACATTTCCCCAAGGCCCGGCAAGTTTGTATTGCGAGCCGAAAAAATAACCTTCTTTGTAATCGTCCGTTACTACCTGCGTAATGATAGTGGCGATACCGCCCACGATTGTACCAGCAATAGGCACCGCCCCGGAACTCTTGGGCACCACCGCGACCCGGTGGTCCATGGTCTTTTTCACCAGATCCGCGGTTCCGGCTATGCTAAGTTTCGCCGACACCGCGTCGATCAATAAATTGTCGGTATAGGCCAGACCGTTGCTGATTTTAAAGTCTCCGGTAATCTGGTCGAAGGCCAAACCCTGCCGATAGACGTCGGTAAAATCCAGGCTTAAGCGTTTGGCCCATTGTTCCATCGCGATTAGTCCCAGCAGGCGGCCGAAGCCCGGTTCGATACTGGAAATGCGGCCGTCACTGAATTTTAGCTGCATTTGCCCGGTGAGATTGGCCATGGAAAATTGCTGCGGCGCGCCGCGCCAACCGCCGTTGAAATTGATCTCGGCGTGCGTGCCTCTCAAGTCGTCGGTAAAACCCAGTTGCGACAGAAACAAGCCAAAACCGTTCATGTTGAGTTTGCCGGTCAATTGTGTCGAACTGCCGCCAACCAGTTTGATCCAATCCGCGCTGAAATCCATCGTGCCGGCGACGCTGGCCAGTTGTACGTGTTTGAAGTGGATGCCGTTGATCAGCCTTTCGGTATTCAACTTTAAACTGCCTAAATCCACGCCGCGCCATAATAACTGTTTGCTGTCGACATCGATTAATGGCAAATCGGTGACAACTTCTTCCGCGGCATCGAAATTCAGATTATCCATCGCCGATAGATTCAGATAGTCCATCTGCAACTTGATGATGTTGGAGCCGCCGCGTTGATCCGGCAGCGTCAGCTTGCCGCGAGCCATCGCACTGTCCAGCGTGGCTTGCCAGGCCTGATTAACATGCTGTAGCCGGCATTTTAACGCACCTATGTTTTGGCCTTGCCAGATCAGTGCGTCGGTATCCAGAATGACTTCTTTTAACGGCGGCAAACGCTGCTGAGTTTCGTTGTCGGCGAAGGCGGCCAGTGCGTCCGACAATTTGAATTGCGGCTGGGTGATTTGCAGTTTCAAACCGGCCGGTTCAAAAAAATCAGCCTGTTCGTGGCCGAATACGATATGTCCCGAATGCAGCTGATTTTGTTTGCCGTCGACGAGTAGTGCCGCGTTCAATTCCTTGCCGTAATGAATTTGTAGCGGTAAATAGCTGCTGTCATCGAATTGGAAACGCAAATTCAACGCCTGTTCTTGGTCGGCGGATTTGGCAAGTTCGTCATGAGTATTGATTGTCACGCCTTGTAAGTTGCTGCTTATGTTCAGCGTAGACGGTTGGGTCGCGGCGTAAGGCAGCGTCAGTTCCGCCTGATAGTTTAAGCGGCCGTCCGCGACTTGGTTTTTCAGGAAACTGAATTGCTTTTCCAGGCGATCGATGTCGGTTACGCCGTCTAGCAGCAATTTCGTGGCGCTGGCGTCGCTTTGAAGCAAGCCGTGAATTGGATAACCCAGGGTGTTGGCTTCGATACGGTTACTGCTCACGCGGTCTTCGGTAAACCGCAGAACGCCGGTAATATCGCTAACGGCAAGATCGACCGGTTTGACAGTCAAGCGGGCTTTGTCCAAATGCGCGTCTACTTTAACCGTGGTCGGTAGAGTCTCGTAATAGGCGATTTTTAAATCCAGATCGACTTGAGTATCGCCGTCCGGCGCCAGGACTTTTGCTAGTGGCTCGACCTTGGCTCGTAACGGGGTTTTTTGCAAATACTGCAAGCTTTGCGGCAACTTGCTTTGTACTTGGCCCAGCACGTAAACATAATTGCTTTCGGCCAGATCGGGAATCGATACCACGGCTTGATTAATATCGACATTTTCGCTGCGGCCGCCGTCGATCGCAACTTGCAAGTCTGCGCCGAGGAACTGTACGTCGGCATGCACAGCGCGCAAATGCGGCCATAAGGCGTTGAACTGGATTTCGCCGTCGTCTATCGCAAACACCACTTCGAATTGCCCTGGACTTTTGCTGAACGGAAAGTCGTCCAACTTGCCGTTCAGCAGCATTTCGCCCTTGTCGATGCGGCCGCCGACGAAGGCGTCGTCCAGCCACGCTACCGCATCCTTGCCCATGATTTTGGCCGGCAGGTACTGCGGCACTTTGCTGATGTCTTTGAAATTGCCGAAGCGGGTATGCATATCGATAACAGCGCTGTCGTTATTTTTCGGAATGCTGAGCTGCAGACGAGTTTGGGTTTGAAAGGCTTCGCTGTCCAGCTGCATATTTTCGCTGGAAATTTGCCAGTCGCTATCGGTTTGCCGCCAATCTAGGCGACCTTGCAGACGGGGAATCTCCAGGCTGCTTCTGAACATTTGCGCGGCATTAAACTTGGCGTTTTTACTGTCGAATATCAGTTGCCCTCCCCGATCGCTGGCACTGATGGAACCGCTCAGCTCCTGTATTTGCGGCATATCGCCTTGCGCATCGTTGCCAAGCTGGCTGAAACGTCCGCTAAGCGCATAGCGCTGTGAGCTGCTGTCAAGATAAAACGCCAGATCTTGCAAAATGCCGCGCGGATTGAATTGTAGCCATTTGCTCAAATCGCTATGCTCTGCCGGCAAAAACGGCGGAACTAAATGCATCAAGGCTTGTAAATTCAACTGCTTGATTACGCCGCCCAGCTTGCCTTGCGCGTCCTGTTGCAGATATACCTCGCCGTCCCGCCAGCGCTGATGATTCGCAAATATATTGACATTGTAAGCACTCCAGCGTTGCCGGCCGTCTTGCTCGCTCCAACCTAGATTGCCTTCGAAGGTGTCCAATTGCAGCATTTTGCTCTGCAGTCCGGCGATTTTAATCTGCTGGGCTTGCAGATAGCCGCTGACTTGGTAAGGCACGGAATCTCGCCATTGGCTCCAGATGCGAATGTCGCCGGAGCCGGATTCCAAGCGCAAACCCAGCGGCAATTCCTCTATCAGCCAAGCCGGGCCCTGCAGATTGCTGCCTTCGACATACAGGTCGCCGTTAATGGCGTTGGCCTGGAAGATATTGCCGTTGAGTATGGCGGAAATCCGCAAGCTATCGCCGTATTGCTCTGGTAAGCTGCTAAGCAGATGGATCTCGTGGCTTTGATCCAAATAGTGGTTTTTGATCACCAAATCGAATTGTTCGACGGTGACCGGCTGCCGATGCCGTTTCAGATCCTGCCAAGTCACCTGGCTTTGCAGAATTTCGTATTTACCGCCCTGCAACAGCCAAAGCGGTTGCTCGTCGCTGCTTTGCAGGCCTTTGATGCTCAGGCTGCCGTCTTCGTTGCGCAAAATATCCAGTTTGGCGCCAACCAGCGTTACCCAGCTGGCGGCCATCGGGTCTTGAGTCAGCAGCAATTCCAGTAAATCGATGCCGATCCTAACTTCCTTAAGGCGAATGGCGGGTTTGGCCTTGGCATCCGCACCTTCGATGGCGATTTCGCGCAGCAGCAATTCCGGACTGAAGCCGCGCATATTCGCCCCCAGTCTGCCGATATGCAGCGGAATACCGGTGGTCTCGCGGACTTTTTGTTCCAGGACGGTACGGTAGTCGGCAATATCGAACAGAAAAATTCGTACCGTAGTCAAGACTAGGGCTATCGCGATTAGCGACCAAAACAGCAGATGGCGAGTGGCCCGGGTAACGTGGTGAATAACCAAAATAGCCGCCTATAACAGCACCACGTCGTAGTGCTCCTGATTGTATTCGGCTTCGGCGCGGATTTTGATGCCGACCTTCAAAAACACTTCCAGCTCTGCGAGCATGTCGGCTTCCTCGTCCAGCAACATTTCCACCACTTGCTCGGAAGCCAGTACCAGGATCTGTTGGACGCTGTATTGTCTGACCACCCGAATAATCTCCCGGAAAATTTCCAGGCAAATCGATTCCGGGGTTTTCAGCACGCCACGGCCGCCGCAGGTCGAGCAAGGCTCACACAGAATGTGTTCCAAGCTCTCGCGCGTGCGTTTACGGGTCATTTCCACCAGACCCAGCGCCGATACCTCGGTGATCTTGGTCTTAGCGTGATCCTTGTCCAGATTGCGTTGCAATGCGGTCAATACTTGCTTCTTGTGATCCTCGCTTTGCATATCGATGAAATCGATAATGATGATGCCGCCCAAATTCCGCAACCGCAGCTGGCGGGAAATAGTCTGTGCCGCTTCCAGATTGGTCTTGAAAATGGTTTCTTCCAGATTGCGGCCACCGACGTAGCCGCCGGTATTAACGTCCACGGTGGTCATCGATTCGGTCTGGTCGAACACCAGATGGCCGCCGGATTTGAGTTTGACTTTGCGGTCCAGCGCCTTGCTGATCTCGTCCTCGACATTGTAAATGTCGAACACCGGCCGTTCGCCGGAATAATGTTCGATCACCGAAACGATTTCCGGGACAAAGGTTTCGGCAAATTCGACCAGCCGCAAAAAAGTTTCTTTGGAGTCGACTCGGATTTTCTCGATGCCGTCTTTATATAAATCCCGCAAAGTGCGAATGCTCAGTGGCAAATCTTCGTGAATCAGGGACTTGACCTTGGCTTTTTTGCTTTTATCCAGGATGGACTCCCAGAGTTTGTGTAAAAAAGTCATGTCCGAATACAAAATCACGTCTTCCACGCACTCGGCGGCGGTGCGGGCGATGAAGCCGCCCGGAACCTGATGCTTTTGTTGATAGGCTTCGATGCAAGCACGCAAGCGGGTACGTTCGGCTTCGCATTCGATGCGTTGCGAAACCCCGGAGTTGCCGGCGTAGGGCATGTAAACCTGGTAGCGGGAGGGGATGGAGATGTCGGTGGTCAGACGGGCGCCTTTGTTGCCGAGCGGATCCTTGGTGACTTGTACCACCAATTTTTGGCCTTCCTTCAAATAATGTTCGATATTTTCAGAGGCTTTTTCGGCCAGTTCCTGGCTGCTGAAATCGGATAAATGTAAAAACGCCGCTTTGTCCAGGCCAATGTCGACAAAGGCCGCCTGCATCCCAGGCAACACCCGGCATACCTCGCCTTTGTAAATGTTACCGACCAAGCCTTTTTGCCGCACCCGCTCGATAATCAGTTCTTGCAGTACGCCGTTTTCGATCACCGCCACCCTGGTTTCTGGCGGCGTGACGTTGATTAATATTTCTTCGCTCATTGGATTACATCTATGCCTGCTAGGCTTAATAATTGCGCTGTTTCGTAGAGCGGCAAGCCCATCACCCCGGAAAAACTGCCGGTGATCGATTCGATAAACACGCTGGCCAGGCCTTGAATTGCATAGGCTCCGGCCTTGTCACAAGGTTCACCGGTTTGCCAATAGCTGACGATTTCCTGATGGCTCAAGGGTCTGAAGCGCACTTCGCTAATGCTGAGTGCCTGCCAGTGTTGCTCTCCGCGTAAGGATACCGCGCTATACACTTGATGGCTGCGGCCGGATAAATGGCTCAGCATTTCAATAGCATGTTGTAAATCGTCGGGTTTGCCGAGGATGCGGCCGTTGCAAATCACGCTGGTGTCCGCAGCCAGTACCGGTAAATCAGTAGCGGTTGTCGCCAGACAGAGCGCGGATTTTTCCGCAGCCACCCGCTCGACGTAAGCCGCCGGCGTTTCGCCCGGCCACGGTGTTTCGTCGATGTCGACCGCCATGATACTGTGACGGATGCCGATTTGCTTGAGCAATTCACTGCGGCGCGGCGAGGCGGAAGCCAGGATCAGTTGTGGGTGCATGCGCTTAACGATGATAAGGGTGATTGTTCAATAGACTCCAGGCCCGGTAGATTTGTTCAGCGACAATGACGCGGACCAAAGGATGCGGGAAGGTCAGCGGCGATAAACTCCAGGATTCCTGCGCCAGGTCGCGTACCTGCTGAGATAAGCCTTCCGGCCCGCCTATCATCAACGCGACCGGCTGACCGTTACCTAGCCAGCGTTGCAGCGCTTGCGCCAGATTCGGGGTGGTCAATGGCTTACCGGGAATATCCAGCGTCACCACGTGCGCCCGGCTCGGCAATGCCGCTATCATGCGTTCTCCTTCGTCCTTGGTTATCCGGGCAATGTCGCCGCTACGGCGCTTGTCCGGGGCGACTTCCTTGAGCAGCAACTCGCATTCGCGCGGTAGCCGCTTGGCATATTCATTATAACCTTGCTGCACCCAGTCCGGCATCTTGTTGCCAACGGCGATCATGTGTATTTGCATGGTAGTTAAAGGCTATCAGCTCGCGGGAAACCGGGGTGAAGAACTCGGGCGGAATTCATGCGTTTGGCTTTTATGAGGTCTTCCGAGCTATTGTCGTTATGCAACAGCATGACGATGTTGCGCATATTAAGGATCTCCAAGATCCTGTTATTTTTTGAAGCGCGTAGGGTACACGAAGCATCCGGCTTTGCGAAATCGGACGCTAAGGTTCAAGGCGTGAGCGTTAGAGCTTGCTTCGGTTTATTTAAACCAATTTTTTGCCGAATTGGCTTTTTTCAACCAAATGTCGTTAGAATGTTTGCTGTATTGAACTTAAACGATAACAATGGTGATGCTAAGCGCGCTGTTATGGACCCCGGCGCTGGGGGCAATATTGCTGGTACTGGTCTCAGGCCGGAACAGCCGATTGATCAGAATTGTAGCCAATCTATTCAGCTTGGCGGCTTTGCTGCTGGCTGGTTTGCTATTGGTAGAGTTCGACCCCGCCGACACCGCGCTGCAATTTAGCGAGTTCTATCCGCTTAATCCCAAGCTGGGTAGTGCATACGCACTGGGTGTAGACGGCCTGTCGATGCCGATGCTGGTACTGGCTACTCTTTTGACTGGTATTTCTCTGCTGGCTTCATTCTCCTTGTCCGATAGCATTAAGGGCTATCACATCTCCGTTTTGTTGTTGGAATTCGGCATGCTCGGCGTATTCATGGCGCAAGACTGGGCGCTGTTTTACATCTTTTGGGAAGTCACCTTAATCCCACTGTTTTTCCTGATCGACCGCTGGGGCGGCAAACGCCGTCATGCCGCCAGCCTGAATTTTGTACTGTACACAATGGGCGGCTCAGTGTTCATGCTGCTGAGTTTATTGGCCATCAGCCAATACGATCTGGAAAACCAGGGTTCCTTGATGGCCTCGATGGGCCAAGCCGCGCAAAACATGCCGGAGATCGAACAAGTCTTGGTGTTGCTGGGCTTTCTGATCGGCTTTGGCGTGAAAATGCCGATCTTTCCCTTGCATGGCTGGCTGCCTCTCGCCCATGTCGAAGCGCCCAGTCCGATCAGTATTTTACTCTCCGGCATTTTGCTGAAAATGGGCGCCTACGGTTTGTTGCGCTCGGTGGTGATGTTGCCGGTCGCCGCCAAATTAATTCAACCATTATTGGTGTTTCTCGCCCTGTTCGGCATGATCTACGGCGGCTTGCTGGCCTGGCGGCAGCGCGATCTGAAAGCCATGGTGGCTTATTCGTCTTTGAGTCATATGGGCGTGGTCCTTTTAGGCATCGCCGCGCTGAATCAAACCGGCTTCACCGGGGCTATATTGCAAATGACTGCGCACGGCCTGATTGCCGGCGCCTTGTTTCTATTGGTGGGCCTGCTTTACGAACGCACCCATACCCGCAACATCCAGGATTACAGTTCGCTAGTGCAAGTTATGCCGCGCTTCGCCACTCTTACTACCCTGACTTTGCTGGCGGCGATGGGCTTGCCTGGCTCAGTGGGTTTTATCGCCGAACTGCACACCCTGATCGGCGGTTTTCAGGAATGGGGCGGCTTGATGGTGTTTTTTAGTCTCAGCATTTTGATCAGCGCCGCCTATGCGATGCGCACCATCGGTTTGCTGTTCACCGGACCCGTGAAACCACAAATGCGCGACATTGCCGATTTGAAATCGCTGGAACTGATGGCATCCGGGGTGTTGGTTGGAGGGATTGTGTTGTTTGGCTTGTTACCGGCGCCTTTGATTGAGTTGTCTACGGCGACGGTGGGGAAGATGTTGGTGGTGATGGGGGAGAGGTTGCCGTGATGTTGTTTTTTGTCGGACATGCGGTCTCTTGGATAATGATGTGTCGCTATCGCGACTGGTTTTTGAAGTCGGTTCTCGGACCGACAGCCGAGCTACTTTCTTTTGCTCCGCCAAAAGAAAGTAGCCAAAGAAAAGGCGGCCCGGATGCCGCTTATTCCCTGTGCTCCTCGCTTTTGACAGGGGTTGCCGAAAGGGGCTTCCTGCCCCTTCGGCAACGCGATGCATCCCTGCATCGCCCCTTCGGGCTGATCCTGCCAAAAGCTCCGGTGCTCGGCGCGGCATACGGGATAAACACCCTTACCAACTTCAAGGGACGACTCTCATCGTTCGGCGTGTCAATAGACATGGGATTGATTTGATTATGCGCGATTCCTTATCGAGCAACGTATCCCCTCGCGACATCATCCGTGACGCGATCAATCACCTGGATCATGTGTTGCCGGGACAAGCGCCGATTCACGATTTCGTGCATCACAATACCTTGCATGGCTTTCAACATTTGCCGTTCGAGCAAGCGCTCTCGGAATTTACCCAGCTAACCGGTATCAGTTGTTATCTGTCCGCCGCACAGTTTCGGGAATTTTATGCGCAAGGCCGGATAGGCGATGAAGATATTGATGCCGCGTTGGAACAGCAATTTGGGGCTGCGCTGGACACTGAAATTTGCAAGATCAATGGCAAAGCCATCACTCAACGCATGCTTTATCGACTGGCCTTGCTGCACGATTTGTCGGTACTGACGCCTGCGCAATTCGATTGGCAGGTGCAAGAACTCGGTGTATTGGATAAGTCGTCTGCCGCTGGCGAAACAGCTCGCGAATTGTGGGATGCTTTGCTCGCCAAGCTTGACTTGCAGATGTTGGATTTGCATCCGGAAGATTTGCTCGATCTGTCCGCCGAGCAAATCCAGCAATGGTTGC
>CAZGUM010000083.1:0-17012 GCA_964529085.1 uncultured Methylomonas sp.
GCGGTCATAATTCCACCTCGGCCGGCGCGACGATTTTGGCGTTATGGCCTTCGGTTAGTTTCGGTAAACGCAGGTCGGTAACTTGCCAGCCTTTATGCACCAAGGTACCGGTAAACGGCGCCTCGCCGACGATATTGCCGGTCAAGCGAAACGACGCTGCATCGAAGCCTTTGTTTAAAGTCACCCGGTTGCCTTCGGGATCGTTACTGACCGGCGCCAAGGTGAAATGTTCGCTGACAGCCTTGCTGCAACCTTGGTGCACTACGCGTGCTACCGCGCCGATTTCGGCATCGGAAAAGGCGCTGACGTCTTCCTTGATAAAGTCGATAAAGCGGGCTTCTTTTTGCAGCAAGCTCAATAACTGTAAAGCTGCATCCGGGGTGGCTTCTTTTAAAACCACCGGCTCGGGAGCCGGAGCCTGGACGATTTTTTCCACTTCGACGATCTTCTCAACAATTTTGACTTCCGGTTGCGGCGCGGGGGCCGGAGCGACTGCTGCCGGTGCTGCGGATTTACAGCGGCGCATGCCCAGCAGTACCGAGACCAAAACCGCAATCAAGATCAAAGCTAATAGTGCGGCGGTGCCGGCCAAACATACATGCCACAAATCGAAGGTCGTCGGGCGTAAGGATAGATCGATAGTGTAGGTATTCATGAAAAACGGGTGAAGATTAGTGATTGAAACAATGGCTTAACCGTCTCTTGTTCAAACTTGACGCAAACAGTTAAAACCGGTGCGGTATTAAACTTCTGCGAAATTTCACTTGGAGACCGTATCAAGCGGAAGATCAGTTGCCCGGCATACCGGCTTTCTTAGCGGCTTCCGCATACATCAATTCCTGCAGCAAGTTGCGTGTTACTTGGATACGCATTTTCTTCAAATGCCGATCGGCTATCTCGCCCGGCACTTCGGCATCGGTATACACTTTACGTATTTCCGCCAGTGTCGGCTCGCAAGATTTAATGATTACATCGGTGGCATTGCGGCTTTCCAGCTTGGCAAATTCAGGCTTTCGCATCGTATCCACCACACATTTTTTATAGGTGTACTGCGCCTGCTGAATTTTCTGGATCGTTTCGTCTTTTAAGGTGGTTTCGTTCCACTCTTCCTTGGATTCTTCCGCACAGGCGACACCTGCGACCATCATCAAAGCGACAATTAAACGGTATTTCATGATTTGCTCTCCAATGGGGGCGTAATATTGGCTGGCGATTTTACGCGATGCCGGCTGAAATGAACAATCAGTCGGAACCGACAGCCCATCGGAAAATTTCTAGCCTAGTCTGCAAATACGCTGCGGCGTGTTGTTGATGCAGCCGAGCACCGGGCAAGTTCGCGCTTCAACGCCAAAACAGTAAGCTACCGGGTAGCGAGCAAAAAGCGACGGCAGGTGGCAAAACTCACCATTGATGAACTGATTATCAAATTCCTGATGGCGTTGCCAGACTGACGCTGTCATGGAGATATTAAGATGGGCCTGTTTTCATTTTCGGCACATCAGCTAGCGCCAAGGAAAACAAGAGAATGAACTGGAATACTGCAGAGCTTCGGATAGGCTATCCGAAAGGGGGAAAGCAACGTCGATTTTTTGCGGACAGCCATAGCAAAAAACGCATCGCCTCCCCCATTTACATCTACTAATTAATCACAACAATTGAAATACGCTTAAGCTGCCGCGTCGCAAACTTCTTTAAACTCCGGGATACCGGCGGTTATGCGAATGCGTAAGAAATTTAACTGTCTTTGCAATTCATCCTCGGCATCGCCGACGCTTTTAAACACCTGCACCATTTTCTGATCGTTCAACAATTCCGAATAATTGGCATCGATGAATTCAAGCACTTCCGAATCCATTTCAGTGATGCTACTCAGAGCAGCTTCCATTTTACCTAATACTGCCTTTAACTCTACCAGATCAACAGCCATACTAACCCCCATGTCAAAAATTCGATTATATCAGCGCCGGCGCGGGTTTGACGCAAATAACCGTAAAATTTTACCGAGAAAAAACTAACCAAAATGGTGCACTAATACCAAGCCCCACCGGCGCTCCAACATATGGTACGACTCTCCTTACAAAAACACCGCTTTTGTCGCATCCACGACATCGTTTGCCGGGTCCGGTTGGGGCAGTAACGCCCTTCAAGCCATGCCTTTCACGCCCATTCGGCGTCATAGCAGTCAATTGGCCTCATTCTTGAATGCCTGAGGGCATTCGCCATCAACAACCCAATCATGGAAAACATTTTCCCTCTGCCCCGCCCGACGCCTCCCTCACTCAAACCGAACAAGCCGGTCATACAAGCGGGCCATCGCTACCGCATTGATACACAAAATCCGGCTGATAGCCTACTCGGCGACTTGGAGCACGATCTACAAAACGGTTTGCTCGGCGCCTACCAACTGAGCACGGATAAGGCAATCGCGACAGCAGTCGATATTAAGCAATCGCCCATACAAGCATTTGTTTGGAACAGCGAATTGCTTAACCCGTTACTCAAAACATGCTTGTCTATCGCTGCCGACCATCCGCAACAGCCGGGTCAAAACCGTTTAACCGTGTTAGGCACAAGCTTGGCGGGGCCTGAAGTAAGCTTAGTGAACAATACCCCCGTACTAAGTATTACGCCGCGTTTTGAACTGGAATGGACTACGGCCGCATATAGCAGCCAACTCGGTGTATTGCAGTTGGTCGAATCGACCCGGACGGCGCATTTAGCCAACGGCGAAAACATCGAGTTACTCGACACCGAAGCAGCGCATGCCGGCCCGGTGTTATATCTACCGGGTACTTCAAGCAATTTGCCGGTCACGGCGTTGGGTACGATGCAACAGCAAGGCCTATTGGACACCCTGCTATTCGAGCATGCGGTCACGCAAACCATTCCGCCGCAAATCGCCGGCAGCAGTGTCGCTTCAGTCAGTGTTTTGGAAAAATATACGGTGTACTTCATGCAAAACGCCGGACCTGAGCAACCGAAGCGCTATATTTGGGTGCCGGTACATTTACCTATAGTCTGGGGTTGGAGCATTCGGGTACAGCAACGCTATGACGGTGTATGGGATGTTTTCCGTAAAAAGCTGATCATGCCGAGCGCATCCACCGAAGCACCGCAGTTGCCCATATGGCGCAGCAATTCCCTGTTGTGCGGGACCACGCAGGCGCTATGAGCCCTATGTTGGACGTGGCAATCGTTGGTGCCGGTTTATCCGGCTTATCCTTGGCGGAAAAACTGCAGCCTTACAAATCCAATATCGCCGTGTTTGAAGCAAGAGACCGTTGCGGCGGGAGAATCTTGTCCGAACTGATACCCGAGCAAGATTTTACCGTGGACCTGGGCCCGACTTGGCTATGGCCGGCCGATCAACCGCGAATCTCGGCGCTTGCGGAACGACTGGGATTGACGCTTTTTCCGCAATGGGATCGCGGCAACAGCCTCTATCAAGTTAGCGCCGACGCCGCACCCGTTACGTTTGTCGACACTCAAACTCACGCGGAGGCTAGACGCGTCGAAGGCGGTTGCCGGCGGTTTATCGCCGGGCTATTGCAACGCATACAATTCGATATATTGCATCTTGGACACCGCTTGCAAAATCTGATCGATCAAGGCAGTCATGTCGATCTGGTCTTTTTAACCGAAGGTACACGTCTTACTTACCACGCACGTCAAGTCGTATTGGCCGTTCCCCCAAGACTGGTAGCGGAAAACATTAGCTTCGAGCCGGCACTCGCGCCCGAATTACTCAGCCTTATGCGGAACACGCCCACCTGGATGGCCGGGCATGCGAAGGCGGCCCTAGTGTATCCAAAGGCGTTTTGGCGCCAGCAAGGCTATTCCGGCAACGCTAGCGCACCATACCCAAGCGCAATACTGGGCGAAGTCTACGATGCCTGCCCCGCAACTTATAGCGCCGGGAGCTTATTCGGCTTCTGCGGCCTTCCAGCCGAACTTAGAGAACGATATCGCGATAGTTTGCCGGCACTTATCGTTCGCCAATTGGTTGGCTTATTCGGCGAAGCGGCGGCAACCCCGCAAAATTTGCGCATTCACGATTGGAGCCAAGAACCATTTACGAGCACCGCACTGGATCGCGCCCCCATATTCGAGCATCCCGTGTACGGTCATCGAGCCCTACAGCTCGATCACTGGCAAGACAAACTGCATTTCTGCGGAACCGAAACAGCCGGCAAATCCGGCGGCTACATGGAAGGCGCCTTGGAAGCCAGCGATAGGGTTTTTACCGCATTAACACTTTAATTTAGGACTTTGATATGAACGATCCAGCGCTCAACGCGGCCAGCATCGGCGAATTTAGCCGATTTATCTCCGAACAAAAACCCGGCATGAAGAAACAGTACGATCACTTGTTGGCCCACGATCTGTCTCATCAGCAATGGGATGGTTGTTTTCAACGCAATGTGCTGATCGTTTTGGAAAAAACCTATCAGGACGCATTGACTCATTTGAAGACCCTGCCTTTCGATCATAGTGCCAGTACCGTCAATCAGGGTTTAAGCGATTTAGCCAAAGCAGTATTGGCTAAATTCGACGGTTTCATCGACGAATTCCTGTTGCTAGTGGTGGATAAACATCGCACATCCTGCGCCCTTTCCAACTTTCCCGACGAGCATAAACCGGATCAGGTTTACCTCAGTGCCGTGCGCAGCGATATCGCCCTGTTATGGCGGAATTTTGCGCTGGATGTTAACGCTTATTTTCTGGAATGCCGTTAAGGCCCACTTTTATCGTCAGGAAAATTTATGAAATTTTATTTAACGCCCGGCTCCTGCTCCACCGGCATTCACATTCTGCTGGAAGAGCTGGATCTGGTTTTCGAAGCCTATATGGTGAATTTGCTGGCTGGCGATCAGCATCAAGCCGATTATCTGGCCATCAATCCCAAAGCCAGCATTCCCACCTTGGTCCGCAACGACGGTACCGCCTTGACAGAATTTCAAGCCATTGCCTACTGGCTGGCCCGCAGCTATCCCAAAGCCAAATTATTACCCGGCGATCCGGACGGCGATGCTAAAGCTATCGAGTTAATGGACTATGCGGTCGGCACCCTGCACGGCCAAGGCTTTGCCCGAATTTTTACCACGGACAAATTCACGCCTAACCCTGCCGATTATGAGGCGGTTAAGACGCAAGGACTGGATATAATCAATAAAGCCTTTGCGATTTTAAACCAGCAGTTACCTGCCGAAGGCTATGCATTGGGCGCATTCAGTATCGCCGATGCCGCTTTGTTTTACGTTGAGTTTTGGGCTGATAAAACCGGCGTTACGCTGCCGGAAAACTGCTTGAAGCACTATCGTTTGATGTTATCGCGTCCGGTCGTTAAACGTGTGCTGATGGAGGAAGGTTATCGAGTGGACTGATTTTTTATCTCCGCGCCATCTGCTCGATAAGCAAAACCGTCTTCTCCATACCTTCGATTTACGGTGCGAAACAATTCGCACCCATACCCGTAAAACAAGCGCCACTGGCTCAATATCCCTTCTTTTTACAAGGTGACTAAATTGTCATCAACGCACGATTTACAAGACAAGCGCCGGATTTTCAAGGAAAATAGCTTTATCTTTACCGTTCGCTACACCGCATGTACAAATATGAAGGCTTGGTGGTACACCAAAGCCACGACGACGAAGGCGTTATAGAAATCGTTGACAAGGAAGGCGTCAGAGCCTTGCACTTCGGTTCGCATGCCCGGCAAAGCAGTATGCTGCTGGCCGAACCCGACCGACTCCATTCGCTGTATGCACGGGCCATGATGGCTGGCTTGATGTTTCACGACACGCCCCGCGAAGTATTGATGATAGGTTTAGGCGGCGGCACCATCGCCAAATTCATGCTGCACCAATTTGCCGACTGCCGACTCAAGGTGGTTGAATTTCGCGGCAGCGTATTAAAAGTGGCACGTAGCCATTTTGGTTTGCCGTTCGATCCGCGTTTGAAAATCAAGATTGGCTGCGGCGCGCAACATGTACGTCAGGCCAGTCAGGTGCAAAGCGAACAACACGACTTGATCGTGATAGATGCTTACGACCACGACGGCATGGCACCGGAAGTCAGTAGCGAAACTTTTTTCGATAATTGCCGAACCTTGCTAACCAAGGACGGTCTGCTGGTGATCAATCTATGGGGTACCGACAAAGACATGTTCCAACAAGTGGCCTGGAACCTGGGCCGCATATTCGACCGGCGCATGTTGTTTTTGCCGGTCCGCAGCCGCGGTAATGTGATCGGTTTTGCCTTTGGCGAAGCCATGGCAAAGCCCGGTATCAAGCAACTGATCGATAAAGCCAGGCATCTGGAGCAGATCTATCAGCTGGAATTTCCCACTTATCTGCTGGATCTAAAACGCCACAACCCCAACGTCTTCAACCGGATTATAAAATCGTGATACACAACGCTCCCAACATCTTCGGCTACAAAAAATACTGGGCGCACCGCTTCGGGCCGGCGCCGGAATTGCCGATGACGCTGGCTGAAATGCAGCAATTGGGCTGGGATGCCTGCGATGTTATTCTGGTTACCGGCGATGCCTACGTGGATCACCCCAGCTTTGGCATGGCAGTGATTGGGCGGGTTTTAGAAGCGCAAGGTTTCCGGGTCGGGATTATCTCGCAACCCGATTGGCATAGTGCCGAGGATTTCAGACGGCTGGGCCAACCCCAGCTATTTTTCGGCGTGACCGGCGGCAATATGGATTCGATGGTGAACCGGTATACCTCGGATAAGAAAATCCGCTCCAACGACGCTTATACCGCCGACGGCGCAGCCGGCAAGCGCCCAGATCGCGCTGTCAATGTCTATGCCCACCGCTGCCGGGAAGCCTATAAGAACGTGCCTATCGTCATCGGCGGCATAGAAGCCAGCCTACGCCGGATTGCCCATTACGATTATTGGTCTGACAAAGTGCGCAAGTCCATCTTGCTGGATTCCAAGGCCGATTTACTGGTGTACGGCAACGCCGAGCGACAAGTGGTGGAAATCGCCCAGCGTCTGGCAAAAGGTGAAACCATCGCCGATTTGAAAGGCATTCGCGGCACCGTGCATTTTGTGAAGCAGGTACCGCAGGGCTGGATGGAAAAAGATTCCACCGATATCGATAAGCCAGGCGCGGTTATTTCTCATGTGAATCCCTATCAGGAAATGCCGGCATGTGACGATAAGCCTGAACTTGCGGCAGATGAAAAGGTTATCCAATTCAAACCCATCGCCAACAAGCAGCGCACGCAAACCGTGATCCGCTTGCCGGATTACGAAGCAGTAAAAGACGATCCGATTCTGTACGCGCACGCCTCGCGCGTGATGCACGGCGAAACCAACCCCGGCAACGCCCGCGCATTAATTCAACGCCACGGCAACCGCGAAGTGTGGATCAACCCACCGCCATTACCTTTGACTACACCGGAAATGGACGGTGTGTTCGACCTGCCCTATTCCCGGCTACCGCACACGCAATATGGCAAGGCCAATATCCCGGCCTTTGAAATGATCCAGCATTCCGTGTTGATCATGCGCGGCTGCTTTGGTGGCTGCAGCTTCTGCTCGATCACCGAACACGAAGGCCGCATCATTCAGAACCGCTCGGAAGATTCCATCATTCGCGAGATTGAAGCCATCCGCGACACTTCGCCGAATTTCACCGGCCATATCTCCGACCTGGGCGGACCGACTGCCAATATGTGGCGATTGGCCTGCAAGGATCCGAAAATCGAAGAATCCTGCCGCAAACCCTCCTGCGTCTACCCTGGCATTTGTCACAATCTGAATACCGATCAGACGCCGCTGGTCAAACTGTACCGGCGCGCGCGCCAACTGCCGGGCATCAAGAAAATCTTCATCGCCTCCGGCCTGCGTTACGACATTGCTGTGGAAACCCCTGAATATGTCAAGGAACTGGTGACTCATCATGTCGGCGGTTACCTAAAAATCGCCCCGGAACATACCGAGCAAGGACCGCTGTCGAAAATGATGAAGCCCGGTATGGGCACTTACGACCGTTTCAAGCAGATGTTCGATAAATATTCGAAGGAAGCCGGCAAGGAGCAGTATCTAATCCCCTACTTCATCGCCGCCCACCCCGGCACCGAAGATAAAGACATGTTGAATCTGGCGTTATGGCTAAAACGCAATGGTTTTCGCGCAGATCAGGTCCAGGCGTTTTTACCGTCGCCAATGTCTATCGCCACCGCCATGTATCATTCCGGCAAAGACACCTTGCACAAAGTGGCCCGTAACAGTCCGAATATAGCGATTCCAAAGAGCATTAAACAGCGACGCTTGCATAAGGCTTTTCTGCGCTATCACGACCCGAAAAACTGGCCGTTACTGCGGGAAGCGTTGAAAGATATGGGCCGCGCGGACTTGATCGGCAATGGCAAGCAGCATTTGGTGCCGAGTTTTCAGCCGAAAAGCGATGACCAAGCAGTCAAAACACGATCTAAAACCACACCGTTCAAAACCAAATACACCGGACTCCCCAAAAAACGATCGGTGCGCTAGCCTTGTGGTGGCCAATCGAAAGACCTCGTAACAGTTAGGCATTGGCATTGAAGGTATTCGCTTCCGCAAAAAAACTTCAGTTCCTTACAGCATTTCTACTACACTTGGTCGGTCATCAAACTCTAAATCCCGGCCCGAACTTGACCTGAGCCCATATCAAACTTCACGTAAGCTATTAGCTAAATTGCATAATCAAATGAGTACCCGGCAACAAATCGTTATTACCCCCAATAAAACACTGGGCGACTCGGGGCGTGAATTATGGGAATACCGGGACTTGTTTTATTTTCTGGCATGGCGGGACTTCAAAGTCCGCTACAAGCAAACCGCCATAGGCGCGGCTTGGGCAGTCATCAGGCCATTGCTGACGATGTTGGTGTTCACTGTGATTTTCGGCAGAATCGCCAAACTACCTACGGAAGGCGAAGCACCTTATGCCATCATGGTGTTTACCGCTATGCTACCCTGGTATTTTTTCTCAAATACGCTGAGCGAAAGCGCCAACGCCGTAGTGAATAATTCGGCGATGATTAGCAAAGTCTATTTCCCCAGGATTATCGCCCCCACGGCGCCATTGTTGGTAAATATCGTTGACTTCCTGATATCGTTCGTACTACTACTGGCATTGATGGCTTGGTATCGCTTCCAGCCTTCGATATACATTCTGTTGATGCCATTGTTCCTATTGTTGGCCGCAATCACTGCCTTGGGCTTGGGTTATCTAATCTCGGCACTCAACGTAAAATACCGAGATTTTCGTTATGTTATTCCTTTTATCGTACAGATAGGTCTGTATATATCCCCAGTCGGCTTTAGCAGCCAAGTCGTACCGGAACAATGGCGTTTATGGTATTCGCTCAATCCTATGGTTGGTGTAATTGATGGTTTTCGTTGGATGATTATTGGCGATAGCGCCAATATATATTTGGATGGATTTTTGCTATCCAATGCAATATCTCTAACATTACTATTAATTGGTTATCGATATTTTATACACACAGAACGGCAGTTTGCAGATAGCCTTTGATAAACACGATTAAATTTTAATGAGTTGCGCAATTAAAGTCGAAAATCTCGGCAAAAAATATATTATTCAGCATCAACAGCAAAGTCGTTATCAATATAATAGTTTAGGAGAGTTGTTAACCCGTAGCTTAAAAAAAGCAATTAATCCAATACAAGACAATATAAAATCCCAGACAACTGAAGAATTTTGGGCTTTAAAAAACATTAACTTTGAAATAAACCACGGCGACCGGGTTGGCATTGTTGGTCGAAATGGCGCAGGTAAATCTACATTATTAAAAATACTTAGTCGCATTACCCATCCAACTACTGGAAAAATATCTATTAATGGCAGGGTGTCTAGTTTACTGGAAGTTGGCACTGGATTCCATCCAGAACTTACCGGCAGAGAAAATATTTTTCTCAATGGCGCTATTCTAGGCATGCGAAAACAAGAAATTCAAAGTAAGTTTGATGAAATAGTTGACTTTGCTGAGGTCGAGAAATTTTTAGATACGCCGGTCAAGCACTATTCATCTGGGATGTATGTTCGGCTTGCATTCGCAGTGGCTGCCCACTTAGAACCCGACATACTCATTATCGATGAAGTATTAGCAGTTGGAGATACACAATTCCAAAATAAATGCTTCCAAAAAATACAAAAAAACAATTATTCAGAAAAAACAATAATATTTGTTAGCCATGATTTAAAAACAATCCGTTCACTTTGTGACACGGGAATTTACCTTGAAAACGGCTTAATAAAAGAATTATCTACATCACAAATAATAGTAGATAATTACATAAAATCAACCCAAATCGCTGCAAAAGGTTTTTGGAAAAAAAATTACAGTCAAACAAAAGAAATTTTCTTCGAGGAGATTAGTGTCAAAAACAGATCATTTCAAATCACCAACATAATTCCATCGACAGAACAGTTTTATATAGAAATAAAAATCCAATCAATTAAAACGTTAGACAATGCTCAAATACACATTAGATTCACCAACTCCGATGGAGTTGCAGTTGTTACCACTGCGAACGTTGATTCATTAAAACAACAAAGCATTACTAGAGGCCAAAACGAATACCGAGTGACTATACCGGCCAATTTTCTTCAGCATGGAATTTACACATTAATTTTTGCTGTAATGATAGTTAACGTACAAATGTTTGATGAAGTAAGAGATGAAATTTCTTTTAAAATAGAGGATTTTGGAAACCATTCAACTACCTTTAGAGAAGGACGAAAATGCGTTGTAACCCCTATTTTTGAATGGAAAAACCTTTAATAAAACAATCTAAAAAAATGACGATAATAAAAAAATTAATGAAAAACACATCTTTACTATTTAAATTGATAAAGTTCATAAATATATTCAACAGAAATTCAGTATACCTAGGCGGCAAAAGAATTCTTACGCAAACAGCCTACGGACATAGAATGATATTGGATAGTAACGATCTATCTTTAACACCAAATATTGCAACATTTGGACTATGGGAACCAGATATCACTCAGGTTTTCTTAAATACCTTAGAAGATGGAATGAAAGTAATCGAGATAGGAGCAAATATTGGTTATTTCACCCTATTAGCATCAAGTTCCGTTGGCAATAAAGGTAAGGTATTTGCTTTTGAAGCAAATCCTTCTACCTTCAAAATATTACACAACAATTTAGACATTAATGGTTTACTCGGCAAGGTTGAATTAGTGAATAAAGCTGTTTATGATAAAAGTACAAAACTAAAATTTAATTCTTTAAGCAACCATCAAGGCGGCAGCAGCATAGCTTCATTTAGCACCGAGACTTTAAATTACTTTAACGATACTTGTACAACTATAGATATAGATGCTGTAAGCTTAGACGACTACTTCAAAGATGAGTTTCCTTTAATTGATTTCATGAAAATTGACGCTGAAGGAAGTGAGCCATTTATATTTCGAGGCATGAGAAATCTCTTAAAAAAACAAAAAAAAATAAATATTATATGCGAATTTAATCAACCTCTAATAAAAGGAGTTGGCGAAGACCCAGCAGACTTCCTAGAATATATAAAAGAAAGCGGGTTTGAAATTAGAAAAATATCAAGGAACGGTAGAGCGTTAGATTGTAATTTTACAGAAATTTTAAACGAAGTAATGTGCGAACTTTTTTTAACTAAAAAATAAAGCCTTTTTAACATTTTTAATCTAAATAAATACAGAATTTCAAAAATTCAAAAATATGCTTAAATACAGTTAAAATCAGTATGAAAACAAGAATTTATATAGACTGTACTGAATTACTTAGAGCTGAAAGCAACACCGGAATTCAGAGAGTTGAGAGAAACATTATATCGGGCTTGCGTTCATTAAAAAGCAATACCGAAATCGATTTTAAGCTAACATTCTACGACAGCGAATTTGGATTTATTGAAATAAACAACTTAAACGATGGAATTAACTCTGCTGGATACCTACCTTCCATAAAAATAGCAACGCGAGAACCATGGCGAGTTAAAAAACTGTATATTACTATTTTCCACTATAAACATATCAGAAAAATAATAAAAAAACATTGGAATCAATCTCGATTTCTAATAACCATCAGTCTTCTTCCTTTAGCCATCGCATTTTCAACATATGCTTATTTTTTTTCAAAAAAGCCAAAAAACATTTGGACTCCGTCAAAAAGCGATATTTTTGTAATTCTAGGCTCTTTTTGGTGGTCGGCGGGCAACATAAATGCCTTATCAAAAATAAAAGCTAGTGAAACAAAAATAGTTACACTAATTCATGACCTAATTCCTATTACTCATAGCCAACTCTGCGACGACAACTATGCCAAGTCATTTATATCTAACATTTCTCGCATTATAGAATCCTCAGACTTGATAATTGGAAACTCCCTTTATACATCTTCATCCATTCAAAATTACATATCAAACAGCAAGTCGATAACCCACAAAAAAATCGAGCACTTTAAATTAGGCCATAATTTAGACTTAATTGATTTTTCCGAAAATATTCGAAATCCTTTAATTAGCGCACTAAAACATGACAAAGCATTTATTTCAGTTGGAACGATCGAACCTAGAAAAAACCATCTCTTTTTATTAGATGCATTCGAATTGATATGGAAAAAACACCCTAAAACCACTCTCTGTATTATTGGAAAACAAGGATGGAAATCAGATAACACAATTGAGAGAATTAAGTCGCACAAAATGTATGGATCATCACTATTCTGGTTTTCCGACCTTTCTGATAGTGAGCTTACGTATTGTTATAAATACGCAAAAGCATTAATTTTCCCCTCAATTTGTGAAGGCTTTGGACTACCATTAGTCGAGGCTCTCATGAATAACTGCCCTGTTTTAGCAAGCGATATTCCAGTTTTTCGCGAAATCGGTGGAGATAATTGCATTTATTTTTCTCTGGAACAGCCATCTTACCTGTCAAAATTAATACAGGAAGTAAACTTAGATCAAACATTGAATTTAAAACGTCTCGCTAACTATACTTGGCCGACTTGGAAAGAAAGTGCCGAAGAGTTTTACAAAATCATCGAAAACAACCTAATTTTGAGAAGCCGTTAACCCGCACAAAATAATGCACATTGCCCTACTGACTAGCTTTTTTCCACCTGACGCAATTTCAGGTATTGGTCGCTATATTGAGGATTTAGCTTCCGCTCTCACAGAAAATGGCCATGATGTAGTAGTGATATCTTTAAGTTCAGACAAGCGCCGCCAAAATGACGTTATAGAAGATCGTAATGGCTATAGGATCCATTGGATTTTTAGCAATATTCCAAGGGCATTTACACTTATCCCGTCTATATATATATTCTGGCTTTCATTAAAGATACGAAATTTACTTGCCCATCTTCATGAAAACAAACCCTTTGACATTGTGGAGTATCCTAACACTGAATATCCCGCACTTGCATCACTATTGATCAAACTCAAAAAACCTCGACCCAGTTTTGTTTTACGCCTATCATCTCCGCGATTTTTATTTAAAAAAACCTATAAGATGATTCGAATCTCTGAGTTTTTTGAAAAATATCAGGCGCATCTATCTGACGGGATCATAGGCAACACCAAGGTTAACTTTGATTTATGTCAAAATATATATGGGTTCCCAGATAAATTACCCGCTTGCACTATATTACATGGCCTACCATACGGTAAGAAACCTTTTCAAGCAACTCCAGCTTCAAATATAGACAATACTTTACGAATTCTATTCTTAGGCAGAATGGAATATCGTAAAGGCTTCGATATATTAGCAAAAGCCTGGCCAATAATTTTATCGGAAACTTCTAATATAAAGTTAATTATAGGCGGTGAAGACCAACCCTTTCAAGGAGAGCCTTCCTTTTTCTTATGGGCAATTAAAGACATGCCTGAAGCTGCTCGAAGTAAAATTGAATATTTGGGCATAATAACTGAAGAAAAAAAAGAATCATTATATCAACGATGTGACGTCTGTGTAGTTCCTTCACGCTACGAATCTTTCGGCCTTACTTCGTTAGAAGCCATGCGTTACGGCAAACCTGTTGTAAGCTGCAATGTAGGCGGTATTCCAGAAGTAATACAACATGGCATTACCGGATTATTGGTGCCGGTAGACGAGCATAGGGTATTGGCTGAGGCTTTAGTAAAAATTCTTAAAGACTCAGACTTTCGCCAACAGTTAGGAAAAAACGCTTTATTAGACGTCAGTAGACGCTTTAACATCGATAGGGTGGTGATAGAAACTGTTAATTTTTATACATCTCTGCCTAAATAGATGGAGTGCTGCTCATTATTTATGTCTTATACCAATTCTTCTTTTTTAGGTATTGTAACGTTGTTAGAACGGTCCCATCTCATAGCCATTATGGTCAACTGGAACGGCAAACCCTACTTACAAGCGAGTATTTCATCTGCTCTTGCAGAATTGGCTAATTGGGGAGGTGAGTTATTGCTTGTCGATAATGCGTCTACGGACGGAAGCGTCGATTTTGTACGGCGGAACTTTTCCAACGTAACGATTCTACAAACTGGAGAAAACCTAGGTGGTGCTGGCGGTTTTTCTGCGGGAATGAAAGCAGCATTGCAATGCAAAAAATGCGAGTTTATTTGGTTGTTGGACAACGATATTGTAGTTGAACCCAATGCATTAGCTCCTTTGTTGGGTACCCTGGACACTAACTCAAATGCCGGTGCTGCAGGCTCGCAAATTTGTTTATATAGCAAACCCGATACTATTCAGGAAATAGGAGCGCGATTGACGCCTTGGTTCGGCGGATTGCAACAATGTTTTTCCGGTCAACAACGTTTGCCGCCCACGGAGCCGGCATTCGAGGTCGATTATCTAGCTGCCTGCTCTATTTTGATAAGGCGTAGTTGCCTAGAACAAATTGGTGTTTTTGGTGATTTCTTTATTTTTTATGACGACGTCGAGTGGGGATTACGCGCAAAGCGAGCTGGCTGGTCTCTCTGGGGAGTGCCTACTTCAGTGATTCGTCATCAATACAGTGCAACTAAACCAATCATACCTTGGCGCGAATATTATCGTAAACGTAACCGTCTGGCGTTATTAGCCGCATACCCCTCAAGAAAGGGTGGGGTTTTCGCGAGTCTTATTTATTTTTTTTACCTAAACTATATTATTTATTTTCATAAATGCCATTCTTATCATGATTTATACCATGCTTATTTATGGGCACGGGACGATGCCATATTGGGACGAATGGGCAAACGTGACTTGCAGGACCTTAGCTCAGATACCGTTAAAATCAACGTGGAATGTTTAGCGGATTCTAATGACATATTGCTCGATATAGGTGAAAGTCCAGGCGAAGCATTGATATTGATGGAAACTATTCTTCAATCAAAACCCAATACCACTTTTTACTTTCCTGAATACTTGTCTCATTACTTACGCTTTATCGATATTCCAGCCACTTACTTGATCGATAACAAAAATTGTTCGACTGTAATTATTGGAAAAAAATATAGGCTAAAATCGGCAATATCGGCTGCGAAAGTTTTTGGTTATAAAAATGGCGATATTATTAATATATCGAAACTGGACTTAATGCATGATTTTGCTATTCGTTTAATTGCTTTACTTGCCTCTTTTTTTGTAACTCCATCACATTGGCAAACCCTTCGCAGGCAATTTAAGAAAACGACTTTTTTTAATAAAGATAAAACATGCGTTTAACTCAAGAGCAAATTAATATATTAAAACTCAGCCTAGCGAATCTCTGATTAATTCGGATTTTCAAGAAAAGATGATACGCAAGTCATGGATTTAATTGATGCGAGAATTCAAGAATACGAATTAATCAGAGGTTCCCTAGCACACATCGATACGTCGGCTAAGATTTATCTTTTCGGGTCCAGACTTGACGTCAGCAAAAAAGATGGTGATATTGACTTATTAATTACCAGCTCAAAAGTTAGCAAATCCGATGTTCGAAAATTACGCATGGCTTTTTATCAAAATTTTGGCGAACATAAAATGGATATTTTAATTGATGATGGAAAAATAGACAGTCCGTTCCTGGCAAAAGTACGTGAACAAGCAATTGAACTATGAGCCATAGTAAAATTATCTTGCTGAAAAATATACAAGCACTAGAGAAGCAATTTTCCTGGCTCGAAAGGTCTTATCTAATTTGTCGGCATATCCCATCAGGAAGAGAATATTCACCGGAGGAAATGGGTGCCCTGGAAACGCTGTGCTCACTTTTTGTTAGAAGCATTGACTATTTAATACGAAAAGTCTTTCGTTCGATAGACGATGTTGAGTTTGAGAACCAGGGAACGCTGATTGATCTCGTGAGTAATGCCGAGAAAAGAGGCTTAATCGAATCCACAGATAAACTTCGTGAAATCAAGGAACTCAGGAAGGATATCGAGCATGAATATGTATTGGAAGATATGAAAGGCTTATTCACAGATGTTATTAACGCAACTCCATCCGTATTGGAAATGCAGAAGGGTAAAAAATTCATGACTGCCCGGTCTAAATGAATATTTTTTTTCTATGCAAACGCCACTATATGCAAAAAGACGTCATCGACGACCGTTATGCTCGGCTTTATGAATTACCGCACCAATTGGCTTTACGAGGGCACAATATCCGTGGAATTTGCCTTGGTTACCATCGCTGCAATACCGGTCATTTTAAACATCATCAAGATAAAATAGGTTTGTTGGAATGGTATGGTTTGGATGTGGGTGTTTTAATAATTCCAGGTCTACTCAAGTATTTTGTAAAAACATTTTCACTAATCAAACGCTTTAAGCCCGATATTTTATTGGGCAGCTCTGACTGTCTTCATGCAGTGATAACAGCGCTATTTTCTAAGTTATTTAATATCCCCTATTATCTCGATCTTTACGACAATTATGAGAGCTTCGGCTTAGCTAAATTACCGGGCTTATTACCTCTATATCGTATAGCTATAAAAAATGCTGTCGGAATCAGTTGCGTCAGCGAGCCT
>CAZGUM010000084.1:0-12013 GCA_964529085.1 uncultured Methylomonas sp.
TACGCAGGAATCCGAGTTCAGCCTGGAACTGCGCACCCGCGACCGCGAACGTAAGTTGATCAAGAAGATCGACGAATCCTTGAAGGAAATCGAGTCCGGCAATTACGGTTACTGCGAAACCTGCGGTATTGAGATAGGCATTCGCCGTCTGGAAGCACGTCCTACCGCCACCCTGTGCATCGATTGCAAAACACTCGATGAGATCAGGGAAAAACAACTGGGTTAATTCTGCCCAACTCCGCATCGTATATCGGCCGGTTTGCGCCCTCGCCTACCGGCCCGCTTCATCTCGGTTCTTTATACACTGCCCTCGCCAGTTATTTAGATGCCCGTCAGCATAAAGGACTATGGTTGTTGCGCATCGACGATCTCGATACGCCGCGCAATATGCCGGGGGCCTGCGCCGAAATCCTGAATTGCCTGCAAAGTTTCGGGTTGCATTGGGATGGCGAGGTAGATTACCAAAGCTATCATCTCGACCAATACGAACAAGCCATTGTCGAATTGCAAAGCCGGCATGTACTTTACCCTTGCACTTGTAGCCGCAGTTTATTGGCGAATTCGCCTTTGATTTATCCAGGCCATTGCCGCACAAAAGCACAATCGACTAATGCACCACATTCGCTGCGGGTAAAAACCCCGAATATTTCAACGCGTTTTGTTGATAAACTGCAGGGTGAAATTAGCCAAAACCTAGCTAACGAGCACGGCGACTTTGTCGTGAAACGCAAGGATGGCATCATCGCATACCAGTTGGCTTGTGTCGTCGACGACCAGCGGCAATCGGTCAATCGGGTGGTAAGAGGCTACGATTTGCTGGATTCCACCCCCAAACAGTTATATTTGCAGCAGTTGCTGGGTTACCAGACGCCTAGCTATATGCATATTCCGCTGATTGTCGATCAAGAGGGTAATAAACTAAGCAAGCAAACCCGGGCCGAAGCCGTTAATCCACATCAATCCGGACCAACCTTGTTTCTGCTGCTAACCTTACTCCAGCAAAATCCACCGCTCGATTTGCGAATGGCTCCTATCGACAGTATCCTGGAATGGGCGATAGCTCATTGGCAGCCCGAGCGGCTGGCCAAAACTCAAACCGTTTCGGATCTAAAACACCAACAATAACGTTCAACGAAGGAAGCCACGTTATGTCAGACCAAAAAACTTATCCGGTTAACCCGCAGATCGCCGCCAGCGCACATATCGATAGCGCTAATTATCGGCAGCTTTACCAACAGTCGATCAATGATCCGGAAGCGTTTTGGGCCGAACAGGCGGCCAAATTTTTAGATTGGCATCAACCTTGGCAACAGGTAATGCAATACGACTATCCCAAGGGTGTAATACAGTGGTTCTTGGGCGGAAAACTTAACGTCACCGTCAACTGCCTGGATAGACACCTCGAAAAGCGTGGCGACCAATTGGCCATCATTTGGGAAGGCGACGATCCTGCCCATGACCGCAAACTGACCTACCGCGAACTCCATGCCCAAGTCTGTCAGTTTTCGAATGTGTTAAAAGCCAAAGGCGTACAAAAAGGCGATAGAGTCTGTATTTATCTGCCGATGATTGCAGAAGCGGCAGTGGTGATTTTGGCATGCGCGCGGATAGGCGCGGTTCATTCGATAGTATTTGGCGGTTTTTCCGCTGACGCGCTCCGCGACCGTGTCATCGATGCCGATTGCCGGGTTTTGATCTGCGCTGACGAGAGTTATCGCGGCGGCAAGATTGTGCATTCCAAATTGAATGTGGATAAAGCCGCCAATCAATGCCCCAACCTGAATACGGTCATTGTAATCAAGCATACCGGTCACGACATCCCCTGGACAGTAGGTCGCGATATTTGCTATCACGAGGCCATGCAAACAGCATCAAGCGATTGCGAACCGGTGATGATGGACGCCGAAGATCCCTTGTTTATCCTGTATACCTCTGGCTCGACCGGCCAACCGAAGGGTGTGCTGCATACCACCGGCGGCTATTTGCTGTACGCGGCAATGACCCACAAATACGTGTTCGATTACCAAGAGGGAGATGTCTACTGGTGCACCGCAGACATCGGCTGGATCACCGGCCATTCCTATGTGCTCTACGGACCGTTGTGTAACGGTGCCACCAGCTTGATGTTCGAGGGCGTACCAACTTATCCGCATCCCGATCGTTTCTGGCAAGTCATCGATAAACATCGGGTCAATATTTTTTACACTGCACCGACGGCGATACGGGCGTTGATGGCGCAAGGCGACGATTTCGTCAACCGCACCAAACGCAGTTCATTACGCATCTTGGGTAGCGTCGGTGAACCGATCAATCCGGAAGCCTGGGAATGGTATTACCAGGTGGTGGGCAACAAACGCTGCCCGATAGTCGATACTTGGTGGCAAACCGAAACCGGCGGCATTCTAATCACGCCGTTACCTGGCGCCACGGCGTTAAAACCCGGTTCGGCGACCTTGCCGTTTTTCGGGGTAGAACCGGCAATACTCGATCCGGATGGCAATGTCCTGGAAGGCGAAGCGGAAGGCGTTTTGGTACTGACCTGCCCATGGCCCGGCCAAGCCCGGACGATTTACGGCGATCACCAACGCTTTATCGACACCTATTTCGCCAAATTCCCCGGCTATTATTTCGCCGGCGACGGCGCGCGGCGCGATGCGGACGGTTATTACTGGATTACCGGCCGCATCGACGACGTATTGAACGTTTGCGGCCACCGCCTGGGTACCGCGGAAATCGAAAGCGCTTTGGTGCTACACGATCTGGTTGCGGAGGCCGCAGTGGTAGGTTTTCCACATCCGATCAAAGGCCAGGGGATTTACGCTTATGTCACCCTAAATGTCGGCATTGAGGGGAACAGCAGCCTAAAAGGCGAACTGAAGGACTTGGTGCGCGAGGAAATTAGCGCTATCGCTCTGCCCGACCTGATTCAGTGGGCGCCGGGTCTGCCGAAAACTCGTTCCGGCAAAATCATGCGCCGCATCTTGCGTAAAATCGCCGCCAATGAATTCCACGATCTCGGCGACACTTCAACCTTAGCCGATCCGTCTGTCGTCGAGCAACTAATCGCCAACCGCCTGAAATTACCTTAAGGTGAAGACACGCCTGGCCTTAGCTTATATCGGCGTCATCCTGATCTGGACCACCACGCCGCTGGCGATAAAATGGAGCAGTATCGGCGTCAGCTTCGTGTTTGGGGCAATGGCGCGAATGACGACCGGTTTAGTCTGCTTGTCCTTGCTGTTACTGTTGTTGCGTCGACCCCTGCCCCGGCACCGCTCTGCGTTGTTGAGCTATCTCGCTGTAGCTGTTCAGCTCTACTGTAGCATGCTGGTCACTTACTGGTCGGCACAATTCGTACCGTCGGGCTGGATTTCGGTTATTTTCGGCTTGAGCCCGTTTTTGACTGCTTTCATGGCGGCAGCGTATTTAAAAGAACGCAGCCTGGGCTGGGGTAAGTTATGCGCATATAGTCTGGGCGTTTGCGGTTTGGTCGTGATGTTCAGTTCGGCGCTGGAATTGGCCGAACCGGCTCTACAAGGTTTGCTGGGCGTATTGCTTGCCACCTTTATCCACGCGGCTAGCGCGGTATGGGTGAAGCAAATACATGCGCAATTATCCGCCTTGCAGTTAGTGACGGGCGGCTTATTGCTGGCCGTACCCTTGTATTTCCTTACTTGGTATTGGCTGGACGACGGCGTTTTTCCGGTAAAAATCCCACTTCGTGCCATGTATTCGATCGCCTATCTGGGAATCATAGCCACGACGATCGGCTTTGCGTTGTATTACTTTGTCTTGAATAACATGGAAGCGACCAATGTCGCGATGATGAATTTGATGACCCCGCTCATGTCCTTGGGGCTAGGCTATAGTGTCAACCATGAACCGATGACGGTGAAAACCATGCTAGGCACGGCTTTGATTATGTGCGCACTGTTGACTTACGAGGTAGTGAACCGCCGGCAACAACGGAATGGCATTTGATCGCCATTCCGCCGTCTGGCGTTTAAATTTTGCCGACGCGTTGTTTTAAATATGACGCAAACTCTGCGTTAATCTCTTTGTGCAACAGTCCGTACTCGACGTTAGCCAATAAGAAGCCGAATTTGGAGCCGCAATCGTAACGATTGCCTTCAAACTCATAAGACAGCACTTGTTCGTCTTTCATCAAAGCCGCAATCGCGTCCGTCAATTGAATTTCGCCGCCGGCACCGCGCCCGGTATTTTCGATTTTTTCAAAAATTGCCGGGGTCAAAATATAACGGCCCACCACCGCGATATTGGACGGCGCGACTTCCGGTTTCGGTTTTTCCACGATAGAACTTAATTTGCCGACTCGAGGCGCGGTTTCGGCATGTTCCACGATACCGTATTTGTGGGTTTCCTTCGGATCGACGCGCTCGACACCCAATATACTGCTTTGTTCCTGATTGAACAGTTCCACCATTTGCTTCATGCAACCGCGGCTGCCGTCTTCAATCAAATCGTCCGGCAAAATCACCGCAAACGGCTCGTTACCGACCACCGGTTTGGCGCAATGCACGGCGTGGCCAAGGCCCAATGCTTCGGCTTGACGCACGAATACGCAAGAAACATGGGGCGGCAACAGTTCGCGCAGCATTTTCAGCAGCTCGGTTTTACCGCTTTTTTCCAGTTCTTTTTCCAGTTCGTAGGACTTATCGAAATGGTCGGGAATGGAGTTTTTATTACGACCAGTCACAAACACCATGGTATCGATACCGGCGGCTATCGCTTCTTCCACCGCATATTGAATCAACGGCTTATCGACGATAGGCAGCATCTCCTTGGCAACGGCCTTGGTAGCCGGCAACGAACGCGTTCCCAGGCCGGCAACAGGAAAAACAGCTTTGGTAATTTTCTGACTCATAATGACTCTTTTTGGGTTTAGGTTTTATTTTGACGAATGGATAATGTGTGCCTAACCTTATGGCACTCTTAAAATAACACTGTAAGGTCCTTATTTTAGGCGATAATGTAAGTTTATTTTCACCTCTCCGTACGAGATTTAGCAATGACAAAACTGTTATTCACGTTTTTGGTCGCGCTGATACCGGCAAAAACGGCTTTTAGCCAGGATCTGCTGGAAACCTATCAACTGGCAAAAGCAAATGACCCCGAATTTAAAAGCTCGGACATCAATAAACTTGCTACCGCAGAGATAAAATCGCAAAGCATTGCGCAAATGCTGCCCAATATTTCCTTTAACGCCAATAGCAGCCGTAATCGGCTGGAAAGCTCCAGCTTTTTGGGTACCACATTGCAACACTATTGGGACCACAAGCTAGGATTTAATTTAAAGCAGCCGGTGTTCCACTGGGACCACTGGATCCAGCTCGATCAGGCCGACAATAAAATTGCCCAGGCCGAAGCACAGTTTCAGGCCAAGCAACAAAGCTTGATACGCAGAACCGCCGAAGCTTATTTCAATATTCTCGCCGCCCAGGACAATCTGGAGTTTGCTACCGCTGAAAAAAAATCCATCGAAAAACAACTCGAACAAGCCAAACAACGTTTCGATGTGGGCATTATCGCAATTACCGACGTTTACGAAGCGCAAGCCGGTTTCGACCGTGCCAACGCCAGCGAAATCGAAGCGCAAAACCAGCTCGATAATAGCAAGGAAGCTTTGCGGGAAATCATCGGCGAAAACGCCGCGGATTTGAACGGTTTGCAAACGCAGATTCCGCTCAGCCCGCCGGCTCCCGAAGATTTGGCTTCGTGGTCGGATTCGGCCGAAAACAATAATTTTTCGATTGTCGCGCAAATCAATCAAGCCGAATACGTCCGTAAGAACGTGGACTTGCAGCAATCCAAGCATCTGCCGACGTTGGATATCGTCGCCCAATACGGCGAAGAGGACAACGGTAACCGCTACGGCTTACGCGGAGATAACGAAAGCGTCACCTTGCAATTGAACCTGCCTTTATTCGAAGGCGGCGGTACCGTGTCCCGTAGCCGTCAGGCCGCGCATGAATACGAGGCTGCCAAGGAAGATTTAATCAAAGTAAAGCGCAGTATAAATCGTGGCGTTAAAGACGCATTCCGCGGGGTCGTTTCCAGTATTAGCCGGGTCAAGGCTCTCGATGCCACCAGCAAATCCGCCGAGATGGCGGTGGAAGCCGCGGAAGCCGGTTTCGAAGTGGGCACTAGAACCATGGTAGACGTACTCACCGAACAACGTAATCTATATAAAGCCAAAAGCGACTACGCCAGAAGCCGCTACGACTATTTGATCAACGGCATCAAACTTAAGGAAGCTGCCGGCAGTTTGGGCGAGCCTGACTTAGAGCAAATCAATCAGTATTTGCGGAATAATCTTTCCCAAAACTAACCGGCATTCCAGATTGCGACTATTCCGCTATCATGGAAATGCTTTACATCCGAGAGTGCTTACGTCGTCAGCGCATAAGGCCCGGAAGCCGTCGGAAAAATTAGCGCATACCGCGGCGGCCAGCCAGCAGGCTTTGCTGCAGCGAATTGTTGTCTACCCATAAATCGCCCGCCAACAGTTGAGCAATCTGGGCTTTCAAGTCAGGATCCCGGTGGGCCTCGAAAAACAAGTTATGCACGATGTTGGATTGATAAAAACGTTCCACAAACAGCCGCATGGTATTGAAACCGAGCAAGTAATTCTGATCGTCCTCGGCGTGTAACTCGGGGTCGGTTTCTCGCCCTTCGGCAAGCCCCTGGTGGACCCGGTCGGCAACGCGGGCGGCACTGGTAAACGCCAGAAATACGCCGGACGAAAATACCGGATCGAGAAAGCCGGCCGCATCGCCGCAGCATGCATAGCGGGCGCCATAGCGGCTTTGGTTGGTGTAACTAAAATCCGCTTCGACCCGTACGGATGCGGATTGCTCGGCCCCTGCCAGCAGGCTATTCAAGATAGGTGAAGCTGCCAGATAACGGCGCAACAATTCTTCGGCGTCACAGTCCCTGGGCCGATCTTTTTGTACTACCAAGCCCACGCTCAAGCGTCGCCCGGTCAGGGGAATGACCCAGATCCAGCCTATATCCACCACCGGCACATAAATATTGCCGGAACGGAACAGTTCGTCGGCCTCATCGCCCGACGGAATATTCTCGAAATGTGTATACACCGCAAACTTACCTAAGTTTTCGATACGTTCGATGGTTTTGCCCTTCCTGCCCATCAGCGCGCTACGGCCCGTGGCATCGATCAGATAGCGGCTGCGGTATCGGCCCTTGTCGGACTCAATACCTACCCCTTCCGGCTGACAGGAAACGTTCAATACCTTCTCTTCCTGATGCGTTTCTACGCCGTATTTAGCAGCGTTTTCAAACAACATGTGGTCGAACGGAGCGCGTTCGATCTGATAGGTTTTGCGCTGCACGCTCAGCGGAAAATACATACGCTGTTCGGTGGCTTCGTCCATGAAAACCGCCCCGCTTTTCGATAGGTTACCCGTGCTCCAATCTATCCCCAAGCGTTGAATGACCGGCTCGCTGAACGGCAGCATCGATTCGCCGATATGAAAGCGCGGATGCCTGCCGCTCTCCAACAGTAAAACCCTGTGGCCATACTGCGCCAGCAACGTCGCGGCCGTCGAGCCGGCCGGGCCGCCGCCGACAACCACAACCTCATAGTCGAAACCGTCTTGCATGTTGTCGAACATCGTCTGAATGCTTAAATGGTTAATCGTTCGGATAACCGTCTTCGGCCGCGTTATAAATGGCGCGGAACACCGTCCAATGCACTCCGCCTATGCCGGCACCCGTGTAAGTAATAATGCCTACTCCCTTGTAAAACTCGTCGGTCCGCATGACATCGGGGCCGAAATAAAACGGTATCCAGGCTTTGCCGGTTTGGTAGGACTTAGTGTCGGTAGGCTGACCCAAAATTTCGTGAACCTGGCCCTGGGTCATGCCCAGTTTGAGTTTAGCGAACGGGCTATTGGCCGGAAAATTACCGTCAATCCGCGACTCCGGTGCGGTGCTCGACTGCGCCGCTGGCGTCGATGCTTGAGCAGGCGCTTTATTGCTGGATGCGCAACCCGTACCCAGTGTCAGAACAGTGAAGAATGCCAAAGTTTTATAATGTGTCACGGCTTATGCCTTTTGCTAAGTTTCGGTAACGGCGAATAGTAGTTCACTTAACGAAATTGTCTATTATGCCTTGAATCGCTTAACCCTGAGCTAGGCCTAAACGCCAAGATCAACTTGCCAGCCGGGGTTAATGGGAGACAAGGCGACAGTATTAGGCTGCTCTGCGCTTGAAATCAGGCTTAGTAAGGGAACCGCCGCTAAAATCGGCATACGTTCCGCCAAAGCCGTCCAGGCTTGCGGAAACGCCGTATCGCCATAATACGGCATGCCAATTTGCAGAAGGCTGTCAGCCGCCGCGCCTGCCGCAAATATCACGGCACAGGCAAATGCCGGATTGCCAGAGTCCGGAGCCAGATAGGCCGGCCAGGTTTCATCGTAGCACACCACCAATAACTCCCCGCGCTGACTAGACAACTGGCACCAAGCTTCCAACAAGGCCATGGCAAAGGTATCTTCTCCGGCCGCCAACGCGCTCGCGGGCTGGGTGCATTGTTGGGCGATGCTCCAATAACCGGCAGCAGTGTTTTGCACGGAATTGTGAAAAGCGGCGGGAGAAATCACCCCATCCGTTTTGACTAATTCGCTGCAAAGCTGATCGGTGGTCTTAATTTCGCCGGCGACGCTGGCAAATATCGACGGTAGCGCCGCTGGCGAACGTCCGGCTTGCTCGCAGGCAGCGGTCGCCGCGCTGAACGCCATTTGCATCGCCTGGCTGCTACGGCGGCGCAGCAGCGGCGGAATCGTCTCGCGATTAATATCGAAGGCCGGGAACGGCAGGCTGGCCCGAAATTCGGGGTCCGGCACGCAGGCGCCAAAACCAAGCAGACTCATGCGGTCCATCAAGCAGCCTCCAGCAGGACACTGGCATTGTTGCCGCCAAAGCCAAAGGCATTGCTCAATAAGAGTCTAGGGCCGATTGCCAGGTTCGGCGAGGCGACAACCGGGAACAGGCATTGCGGAGCGGCTTGCCGCAAGCCGCAAGTCCCAGGTAAGAATCCCCGCTCCAACGCCAGCAAACTGACTACAGTCTCCACCGCTCCGGCCGCGCCTAGGGTATGCCCCAGCAAACCTTTTACGCCGCTGCAGGGGGGAGGTTCGGGGAATAAACTCACTACTGCTTTGGCTTCGGATAGATCGTTAAGCGAACTGGCTGTAGCGTGCAGATTGATGTAATCGACCTCGCTAACATCACGTCCCGCCAGCCGTAGCGCCTGGGCCATGGCCACGGCGGCACCGACACCGTCCGGGTGCGGGGCGCTCATATGATGGGCATCGGAAGATTCGCCCACCGCCAATAACTTTGGCCGGCCGGCGTTTTCGGCGCTTGGTTTTTCGAGCAATAGTAAAGCAGCACCTTCCCCAATGTTGATACCTTGGCGCTCGGCATCCATGGGCCGGCAGGCATCCGGCGCAATCAATTGCAAACTGTTGAACCCGCGCAGCGTCAAACGGCACAAACTATCCACGCCTGCCACCAAAACCGCATCGCAACAGCCGGTTGCAATCAGGCGCTGCCCAACCGCCAAAGCCTTAGCACTGGAGGAGCAGGCGGTGGATATCGCGTAACACGGCCCCCGCAAGCCTAGCTCCCGCTGTAAGAATTCGCCCGTAGCCTGCGCCGTCTGCACCTGTAGAAAATGAAAGCCGCTGGGCATGGCCCCTTCCTGCCCAAGCCTGGCATAAGCGTTTTCCGAATCGAAAATACCCGACGTGCTGGTACCCAATATCAACCCCACACGCGCGGCGCCATACCTTACGATTGCTCGTTCGACATCGGCCCGAAAATCGCCTTGTTCCAAAGCTTTCAGCGCCAATCTGGCGTTGCGGCAATCGTAGGCTTTGAGACTGGGGCGAATTTTGGGTAAGGGCGAAGTCACCTCACCGACAACGGTTTCGAAAGAAATATCGAATAGCGTTAGCTGTTTCAGGCATGTGCGGTTGGCGATCAGGCTGGCATACAAGGCTTCCACACCGTCACCGCCCGCGCTGACGCACTGGTAGGCCTTAACGGCAACTGGAGATATCAGCGGGGAGATACTCATTAATTCTTCGGTTTACGGATCAATAAAGGACAGAGTAGAAAACCCAAGGTCACTCCCAAGCTTACCGAGAGCGCCAGAATTGGCAAGGTTGGCGTCTTGCCCAGCCCCAGGGCGCCGAAAGAGGCCAGGGTAGTGAGCGTGGAGGCCGCGATGGCATGATAAGTAACGTCGGCATCCTTGCCGCGATTGTCGATAAAAAATATGCCGTAATCCACGCATAGCGATACCGATAACAATAAGCCGATCACATGCAGGAAACTGACCTCCTCCCCCATCAATGCCCAGGTAGCGAAGATAAATAGAACCGAGGCGACGGACGGCAGCAAGGTGAGTAATACTTTACGCATATCGCGCTGTTGCAGCCAGATGAAAAATGCCATCACTCCGATCCCTACGCCCAGCATCACTAACGACCTGTCCCGATACTTGCCTGCTAAATGATCCAATTGGTCTTTTTGGCTGAAATAACGCGTACCTTCCAAGCCAGCCAAGCCGGCTATCAGTTTTTCGGGATCGTGTTCGCCCAGCCACAGCGACAAAATCAAGCCACTTTGCCCTGCCAATATTTGCCCGGACAATATCTGTTTTACCGGCGAATCCATAACCTTGGCGGGTCGCAATGGCTCGGGCATAGCGGGTAATAATGTGCCCAGTTTCTCCAGCGACAGGCCTGCCTTGGATAACCCAGCTTGCCAGGCTTGCTGAAACGCAGGTCCGACGCGGTCTGCGTAAACGCTGGCGTTTTCGGTTTGTAACTGTTCGGACACCAGCCACGGAAATAAGCCGTGATATTCGCTGACGACACCAGCTTGTTTCAGTGCCTTCAGGCGCCTCTCGGCAACCTCGGAGCGGATTAGCGCGGTTTCCCAATCGTTGGCTTCTATCAACACAAAGCGGCCCGGCTCGATACTGGAGAAATGGGCGCGGACGGCCGCATCCTGTTTTTTCAATAAATCCATGTCCACCGCCAATTTCTGCATATCGTCCATCCAGCGGATTTGCGGCAAGGCAAACCCGGCTAAAAGTACGCAAGCGACAAACAGCCCCACCAATACCTTTCGGTGACGATCGCAGAAATCCACCCAGGCGGCGATGCCAGGCAAATGTGCGGAGTGCAGCGTGGATTTAGTCAGCAGGGCCGGCAATACCCAGCGGGTCAGTCCCAAGGACCCGGCAATACTGGCCAACGCAAACACGGCGATTTGTTCGAAGCCGGGAAACCCGGTTAATCCCAAGGCCCCGTAACCGATGATAGTGGTTAAGCCACCCATGGCCAGACTGGGCCACAACAACCGAACGGCTGCAAGCGGTGTGTTGCGGTGTTTGGCGCAATGCACCATGACGTGAATCGGATAATCGGACGAGATACCGATTAAGCTGGCACCCAGAGCCAACGTCAAACTGTGGACCTGCGGGAACACCAACGCGGTGGCCAAAGTACCGATTACAAAGGAAGCGCCCTGCACCATCATTACCCAGTGCAAGGCGGAAAATGAATGGAACAGGAATAAAAACACCAAGACCACGGCGAGGCTGGACACCACCGAAACCAGGGTCACGTCCTGACTGATCTCGCTTTGGGCGGCCACGCTGAACACCGGCACGCCGGCCATCGATAACCGGAAAACGCCGCCGGCTTCTCCGTTCAGGCCGTCGAAACTGGCGCGAATCCCCGCTTGCAGCCGGGTATGCGCCTCGGAATCCAGCGCCGCCGGCCGGCTTTGCAAGATTAATGCGCCGCCGCTACCGAGCTTAGCTTGCTGCTGGAACTGGCTCTGTAAATCCTTGAAGCCGTTTAGAGATAGCAGCAACGGATCCTGCTTGGCGATGGCTTTGACAAAACTGCCTTGCGGGGACAACAAGGCTTGTTTGAGCCCCTCGGCCTT
>CAZGUM010000084.1:12113-16977 GCA_964529085.1 uncultured Methylomonas sp.
GCCGTCGGCGCCGGACAGCATGTAACCTTGCCCGTGCCATGGCGACGCGGCCAGTTCCAGTATGCGGGTTTCCTCGTAACGAAATTGCGCTTGGCTATTTTGGCGAATGCGGGTCAACAATTCGCTCAATAAGGTTTCGTCGGCCCATCCCAGAGCAGGTAATAAAGCCAAGCACCAAAGCAGGCTGCGTTTAATGCTCATCCCTTGAATACCTTATGACCGTTCATGGCAATGCATTTAAAGGTCTCCAGCGCCGGCGGAATTTCCAGATCGGGAAAGCGCCGATGCCGGTAAAACCACTCGCCGGTTCCCAGCAAACCCATCAAACCGTAAACCACCACACCGGTATAGAGTGCCCACACGGTTTGTCCGGCGATAGCCGGCAGCAAGGCGCAGATCACGATATTGACGGCAAAGAACAGGGTCCAAACCCAGGTCAGCTCGCGGCAATATTCGGCAATACCGGGTACTAAATCGGGGAACTGCAAACGCACCAAGCGCTCGCAAAACGACGGCGGTGACCATAAGGTATGTCCAAATAAGACCGCCAGCCACAAATAGGCAAACGAAGGAACCAGCCAGATAAAATAGGCGTTGGCGAAATAGGCTCCGGCCAGCAGGACAAGCGCCAATATAAAACTACCCAAGCGCGCGACCGTACCGGTCGCCGTAATACCGCGCCACAGTGTCAGAACAGCGAATACCATCAGTTCAAAACTGGCAAAACCAAGGCCGGCCAGATAAGCGCTGAGGAAAGGGTAAGCGATAAGAATACAAGCAATGAGGATCGGCTTGATGACTTGACCCATGATTAACGGGTGCGGTTAGCGGCGACGAATTCTGCGAGTGAGCGGAGAGATAGAAAAATTTGGTTATTGCGTTCGTCGCCGGATGTGATCTTGATACCGAATTGGCGATCCAGCATCACGCCGATTTCCAGCGCATCGATTGAATCCAATCCCAGTCCGCCACCGAACAAAGCCGCATCCGGCGAAAGATCGTCGGGCACGATGTCCTCCAGGAGCAAGCCCTCGATAAGCATGGTTTTCAATTGGCGAATCAAGTCATCTGACATGGCTGTTTAAGTTCCATTAACAAACGCCGGATTCTACACAAATTCCCGAAGCGGTTCAAAAACACTTGGATTGCGGCGCGGGGAATGCCAAAATTGGCCGAAACCCGAATCATCAGCCATTCCAATCCCGACAGACAGATACGTGCGTCCCTTCCTGGCCTTCAAGATCCTGCTATTCACCCTAATCGTTCCCGGTACGGTGTTATGTTATTTGCCTTACTGGCTGCTTTCCAATCCGAACGGCAATCTGCAACCGGCCAACTTGGCCTGGGCGCTGCCAGCCGGCGTCTGTCTGATCCTCGGTTTAGCGATTTATTTGCGTTGCGCCTGGGACTTTGCCGTCGAGGGTCTGGGCACCCCGGCACCTATCGATCCGCCGAAGAAGCTGGTAGTTACCGGGCTGTATCGCCGGACTCGAAATCCAATGTTTCAGGGCGTATTGCTACTATTGTTGGCTGAATGTTTACTGTATACCGATCCGGCCCTATTAATTTATGCAGGCTCGATAGCGCTGCTTTTTCATGTTGCCGTGGTTTTTCATGAAGAACCCGGCCTTGCCAGCCGTTTTGGCGTCTCTTACAGTGCCTATTGCCGTAAAGTCCCACGCTGGGGCTTTGCCTTACAGGCTTTTTCCTCGGACTCCGAGTAACGCCCGGAAGCCTTTGCGCGTTTCCGAACTCAGTATAATTTGCACCCACACCCAACCCATATCGATGCCATGAAGGAAAAACTCAAAAGCTTCATCTTTGCCGAACTTATCTATCATGAAGACCCAGCCTCGTTCGGCGACGACGATAACCTGTTGGACGCAGGCCTCGACAGCATGGGCATCATGCGCCTGATCATGTTCGCCGAAAAAGAATTCGGGGTGACGCTACCGGACACGGAAATCGAACCGGATAATGTCGGCAGCCTGAGTTCTTTAGAAAGCTGGATCCGCCGCAGCGGTTATGCCGGATGACGGATTCCGCGGCACAGCTCTTCAATCCCGGCGATTATTTTACCTACGTACTCGATCAGGAAATTCGCAACGCCGGCATGCCCGGCGGCTATTGCGGTTTTGGGTTGCAATTGGCTGAAACACCCGACTTATCGAATTTGCAACAGCGCTTGGATCTACTGGTGGAACGCTTTCCGCAAGCATCAGCCGTCATCCAGCCTCGTGGCAAGCGCTTCGCTTGGGTAGCCACCGGCCGCCCTATCCCGCTGGAACTCCACGAATGTCAGCCGGGTGCGGATGAAGCGGACGAATCGCAACGCTTATTACTGGATATTTTCAACCGGCCGGAGTCCCGTCCGCTGACGGTGCACTGGATAGCCGGCACAGACGGCGGCACTTTACTACTGATCTGGTTGCATCCTCTGCTGGATGCGCGCGGTTGCAAGATATTGCTGGATTTCCTGTCTTCGGATCGCCCGGAAAACTTCAAGGAATCGCCATCGTTGATCGAAGCCAAATTGGCGCAGTGGAGCTTCTGGAAAAAACTACAGTTATTTTTCAAAGCTAAACGCCACAACACCGTAGCCAATAGCCTTGACAGTTGCTTGCCAACCCAAGTTGAACAGGGACCGCAGACCCTGCGTTTGAAAGTACAGCGTTTCGACGCAGATCAGTCTCAGCGCATTGCCAAACTGGCGCATCAAAGTACCGGCCTGAGCGGTCGCACGCTGTATTATCTCGGCTGCTTCATGCGGGCGATGGAACTAGTCGGCCCGCCCGCCGCAAAAGACGGTTATTGCATCCCTTACGCGTTTAACCTGCGACGGCAGAACGCACCGACACCGGTGTTTGGCAACCATATTGGCTGTCTGTTCGCCCGCGCCACCCGCGATCAAGTTCGAGACAAAACAGGCTTATTCGCACATCTGCTGAACGAACATAAACAAGTGGTACGCGATGAATTGGATTTGGCCTACCTGCCGCTGATGTGGCTGGGCCAATGGCTGACTCTGGACAAATACGCAAAAGTCCTACGCAAACAACACAGCGGCGGCGAATTGAGCTCACTGTGGTTTTCCGATATCGGCGAACTGTCCTGGGGCAAGAAAGGCTTTCTCGGCGTGCCGGTCACCAATCTATCCCTGATGTGCTGGATGACTTTGCCGCCGGGTTTGGCATTATTGGCTAGCCAACTCGACGGTAAGCTGGTTTTGTCCTATAGCTACTTATCGCCGGCGGTAGACGAAGCCTGGCTGGATGCGGTGATTGCCAGGATGAACTCTGAGTTGTTGGAAACCCATTAAAACTGAACGACGAACATCGCCGTTGAGCTAAAACTGTAGGTGCAAACTCATTCGCACTGTCGGCTACAAATCGAATAAATGCGACCCTAAAGGTTATGCCTACTTTACTTAACGGCATTAGGGCATTATCGTTCCGACGCTTCGCGTAACGACCATTAAGTTAAGGCAAAGCCCCTTCTTCCCGCAGGAGAAGGTAGGGATGAGGGAATTAAAAAAAGCGTTTTCCTTATTTATCTATCTTACCCAACCCTCGCCTTTACGCCCCATGGGTATTGAGGAGAGGAAACCATCCGTAGGCCATTATTTTTAGCTCATGCTGCTGACACCTTTTCTACACCAATGCCAACACCAACCCGACGCGCAGGCCTTGCAAGAGCAAAATCGACGAGTCAGTTATCGGCATATGCTGCAACAGGCGCAATCCATCGCCGCTGCTTTACAAGCCAAGGGCATCCAATCCGGCCAGCCGGTAGCGATTTATCTCAATCGCGGCATAGACGCAGCCATCGCGCTGTTCGGCGTCCTGCTGAGCGGAACTTGCTATGTGCCGCTCGACCTAAAAAACCCAATCGCCAGACTGAGCTTTATCGTCGCCGATGCCAAGGTTCACGCGATATTGGGATCGGGTTCAACGCCTGATTGGCTGGATGAAAGTTTGTGGCTAGACATCACCAGCTGTAGCGAAGCCATTCCAACACCGATCGAAATCCCCGCCGAATCGCTGGCCGCGATTTTGTACACCTCCGGTTCCACCGGCCAACCGCGCGGCGTGGCGCTCAGCCACCGCGCGATTTTGGCATTTACAACCTGGGCCGCCGGCTTGCTGGCTTTAACGCCGGCCGACCGTATCGCCAGCAGCGCACCGTTCTTCTTCGACCTATCGACCTTCGACCTGTATGCTGTGTTGGGCGCCGGCGCCAGCCTGCATTTCGTGCCAGCCGGTGTGACCATGGCCCCTGCCCGCTTGAGCGCCTGGCTGAGCGAGCAGGCTATCACGGGCTGGTACACCGTGCCTTCGCTGCTGGCTTTCCTGACCTATAAAGGCAACCTGGCGCAAACCCCACTAGCTGCGTTGCGCTTTTTAATCTTCGCCGGCGAAGTGTTTCCCACCCCGGCCCTGATCGATCTGGCCGCCAGTTTGCCGCAGACGGCCCTTTACAATTTCTTCGGTCCCACCGAAACCAATGTCTGCTGTTACTGGCCGGTCGTGCGCGAGCGCTTGGTCGCCGAGCAATCCATCCCCATCGGCCTGCCCGCCGCTGGTTGCGAACTGCATATCGATACAGAAACCGGAGAGTTATGGGTACGCGGCCCAACGCTAGCCAGTGGTTACTGGCACGACGGCCGTGTGCAGTCTTTTCTAAACGCCCAGGACTGGTATGCCACAGGCGACCGCACCAGCCTGGAGCAAAACGAATACCGCTTCCATGGCCGCCTGGGGCGAATGCTGAAATGTTCCGGCTATCGAGTAGAGCCGGCGGAAATCGAGGCAGTCGTGAATGCCATCGTCGGTGTAAAAGGCTGCGCCGTGATCGGCATAGACGA
>CAZGUM010000085.1:0-16890 GCA_964529085.1 uncultured Methylomonas sp.
ACCGTTTCGTATCGCATGTGCCTATTATGACACACTTATGCAAGAGGTCTATTGGACATTTTGGAGGAATAGTAGTAAACCAAAATGTGGTGATTGGAAAAAACTTTAATATTTCTCATCAAGTTACATTGGGAGTAGCGAATCGAGGAAACAGAAAAGGGTATCCAGTGATTGGGGATAATGTTTATATCGGTCCCGGGGCGAAAGTAATCGGCAATGTTCGTGTTGGAAATCATGTTGCCATAGGAGCGAATTGCGTCGTTGCCAAGGATATCCCTGATAACAGCGTTGTGGTTGGTATTCCAGGGAAGGTTATTTCCTCTGAAGGTTCAGCCGGTTATATCAATCGAACTGACTATGAATAAATTTTCTTTTCTTTTGGTAAGAAAATACTCACAATGACAACTATCATTTCTGTTGAAAATCTCTCTAAAACCTATCACCTGGGCCAAATTGGGACGGGTACATTCACCAATGACTTGAAAGTCTGGTGGGCGAAAGTGCGTGGTAAGCCCAACCCCATGCTCAAAATCGGTGAAAACGATCATGGCAATTGTGACGGTGAAGAAGTTTGGGCGTTGAAGGATGTCTCGTTTCAGGTGGAGCAGGGCGATGTGCTGGGCATTATTGGGCGCAATGGTGCGGGGAAAAGCACTTTGCTCAAAATTCTCTCGCGCGTCACAGCTCCTACTTCCGGTGTGGTCAAGGTTAAGGGGCGTGTGGCGAGCCTGCTAGAAGTCGGCACAGGGTTTCATCCTGACTTAACGGGACGCGAAAATGTGTATCTCAACGGCTCCATTTTAGGCATGTCCCGCCGCGAAATTGACCGCAAATTTGACGAGATCGTGGATTTTGCCGAAGTCGAGAAGTTTATTGATACGCCGGTCAAGCGTTATTCCAGCGGCATGTATGTGCGTTTGGCGTTTGCCGTTGCCGCGCATTTGGAGCCGGAAATTTTAGTCGTGGATGAAGTGCTGGCGGTGGGGGATGCGGAGTTTCAAAAGAAGTGTTTGGGCAAGATGAGCGATGTAGCAAAAGAAGGGAGAACCGTATTGTTTGTAAGTCATAATATGGTAGCAGTAGAACAACTTTGCCAAAGAGGAATATTATTATCCAAAGGGGCGTTAGATTGTTTGGGGAAAGTAGAGGATATCGTTGACCATTATTTACAACAGACATCTTATTCGAAAGAATATTTTAAGGAAATTTCAGGCAATAACGAAAACTATTTTATTAAAGTGATTGATTTTTATATTACCAATAGAAAAAAAGATGTATTGAAATTAGTTAGAGTGGGTGATGAGTTGACGTTAGCTATAAAAATATTCTCAAAAAAAGAATTTTCTAACATAACTATTGGAATCGGCCTCAATGATAACCATAACTTAAGAATTTCTACTTTGCATAATGGCATAAGTGGGTATCCGCTCTCGTTTGAAAAGGGCGAAAATATTGTTGCTTGCCATATCCAAAACCTTTCTTTAATGAATGGCACATATACATTGGATATTAAAATATATTCTAATAATGAGCCGATTCTTTTTTCTGAGAATTTTTATCAATTAATAATCCAACCAGGCAATATATATAAAAGTGGAAGACTCCCCGATTCGTCTTGGGGAGGCGTTTGTCATTTAATGCAAGATTGGGAAGTTAGACAAGGTGAGTAAAATGACTATATCGCTTACGTATCGCCTTTACAGAATTGCGAGTTCGGATTTCTTTGTAAATATTCATGGCTTCTGGCGCATCAGAGAAATTATTAAAAAGCACATTTTGGGTGAGGATAAATATATTGCAGTGCCCTATCTAGGACATTCAATTTATGTTTGTGCATCGCATTCAATGGGAAAGAAGATATTTGAAGGCGGGGTTTATGAACCTGCAATTATTAAAACAATTCAGACCTTTGTTGAAAACAAATTTTCATTCATAGATATTGGGGCCAATATAGGATTACATACTTTGGCTGGTGCTTTTGCACGAAAGAACGAAGACCAAGTTTTTATATCTTTTGAACCTCAACATGATATTTTCTCAATTCTAAAGAAAAATTGCATATTGAACAAACTTGATTTTGTTTATTGTTTGGAAGAAGGAGTAGGCGAAATAGATACATTTTTAAAATTGAACGAATCGTTAACTAACAATAAGGGTAGGAGCTCTTTCTTGCCACGAAATAATACAAAACTTAGTCAACAAGTGAAAGTATCAACACTTGATACTTTGTTTCTTAAGAATGAGTATTTAACTCAAAAAGATATTTTGATCAAGATTGATACTGAAGGATATGAATTGCCAATATTTAGGGGAGGCGTGAGATGGCTGTCAAAGATTAAGAATCTAGTAATTATCTGCGAAGTCTCGCCTGATTTAATGGTGAGTAATGCTATGGATGTGGATGATTTATTCAAAACTCTAGAAGAGTGTGGTTTCACAAAATATAAAATATACAAGGACAATGAAACGGTTATAGATGTAGGTCTTAATACAGACCAGTACAATGTTATCTTTTATAAAGGAATTTTGTCTGAAAAAATATTTTCATTGATTGAGATGGAAATCTAGACCACAACATCATTTTTAAAAAGCTTTAATCAGATAATGGAATAATTGCATGCATATTTATGTTGGCACGTTATATACGATTGAAAATGAATATGATGAATGTGTTGAGTCTATTAATAGCCAATCATATAAAAATTTTGATCATTATGTGTTTAAGAACCTTCCAAATAAAGAGGCGCACAATTCATTATTCAAGTCTTTCCTAGAAAAGGCGGATGATTATGATGTGCTTGTGAAAATTGATGCAGACATGGTTGTTATTTCAAACTTGTTGTTTGAACAAATCATAAATAAGTTGAGTTCAAATGCTTGGGCAGACATATTGTCTATAGCAGTTTATGATTATTTTTCAAACCAATTAATACATGGCTTAAATGCGTTCCGTAATACGGTGAAATGGAAATTGGATGGAGAGAACTTGTTTGTCGATATCCCAGATGTACATCCTAATAAATATTTATTTGATGATAAGGAGTTAGCTCCTGCGGCGATTCATTGTAAAAATCCATCCCCCCTTCAGGCTTTTCATTATGGAATTCATAGAGGATTAAAAGTTGTTCAGCCTAGCCGTAATGTAAAGAATGAATCATATAGCAGGACACACTGGAATTTGTTGGAGAGGACTTGGCTTAATTTTCAAAGGACAAAAGATACCCGAATTGGGTTAGCTGCTTTGGGGGCTGAGTTAGCATATTCAGGTTTATTCCGAATCCGTGATCTGGACTATTCAAATCCGCGAATCAAACATAATTTAGAAAAATATTCGTCGCTCGGTTTCATAGAATTGAATCGTGAAATTAGAAAGCGTCGATTATTAAATTGGGGAATATTGTCAGGTAGAAATCGAAGAAAAATTCTGTGCTTACTCTATCCATTGTCAAATTAGGAGGCACTAACAATTGTATTGGCGTGTTAAATCTCTTACTCAAAAAGTATTAGTATTTTGTCTCTCTTTTTTAGCAGGAAAAGGAATGATACCATTTCGTTCTTTTATGGGCGGGGGAAAGAGGCAGACGATTTCTAGAGCCTTTGTAGAAAACTTTGTTCATACGAACGCTTCTCTGATTTGTGGTGACATTCTTGAAATTGGTCGAAACGTCTACAAAGGATTGGTATCATCTGAAAGTATTTCATCTTATTCTTGTCTTGATATTTCGCCATTCCCTGATGTCGATATTATTGCAGATATTCAGAATATGCCACATGTGGAATCTGAAAAATTCGATACGATTATTTGCACGCAGGTTTTGGAACATGTTCCGAATCCATTTGACGCAATAGATGAAATCTATCGCGTGCTAAGGCCTGGCGGTGTTCTTTTAATTACAGTGCCATTCTTGAACAATTATCACATGGAGCCTAACGATTATTGGAGATTTACAGAATATGGCCTCAAAAACTTGCTAAAGAAGTTTACAAGTGTAGCTGTTTCTAGTCATGGCTCAACTTTTCATCATGTTGCTGCTACTTTGGGGTTTCGCGCGTCTGAAGTTGATTTGAATATTCTGGAACGAACTGGTGCCCCAAAGTTTCCAGTAATCGTTAGTGCAATTGCTCAAAGATAGTTCGTAAAATTTCCTGTAATTACGGGACAATAAAGATAATTTTAAATTATAGCTGAGAAAGAAGAGAAGAAAGGAACCTCTATGACAATTCTAGATGCTATTAGAACGATAACTCCTGAGCCTGTCAAGAAAATTTTTCGCCCAATAATTTATCCCCGTCGTACAAAATATGAAGCCGCATTAGTATATTGGAAAAAAAGGTTCGTAATAGAAAATGGCCAATTTGATAACTCTAATTATAAGAGGATGATGTTAGCAATGGCTCAAGAAACTACAGATGATTTTCTAAAAGGGAAGATCGTTGCTGATTTTGGTTGTGGTCCACGTGGGAGTTTAATTTGGGCTGGTTCAGCGCAGTTGCGAATTGGAATTGATGTACTTGCAAATCAATATGCTGACGAGTTCACAGATAACATCACCTCTCACGGGATGATCTATGTAACTTCCACTGAGAAGGTGATTCCTTTGTCATCAGGCTTTGTAGACATAATGTTTACTTTAAATGCGATAGATCATGTCTTTAACTTTCCAATCATGTGCAGCGAAATTTTGCGTGTTTTGAAACCGGGTGGAGAATTTATTGGTAGTTTTAATTTGGAAGAACCTGTTACCACTACTGAACCTCAGGTACTTAATGAGGAAATTATAAAGGATAACTTACTGAGTAAAATGGAAGTTCAATCTTATCGAATAACAGAGAAGGGGCCTCGAGAACATCCATATACTCCCTTTTTTAGTGGGAAAAAATTGGTTTATAGACAAGGCCAAGAGGGTTTTCTTTGGGTCAGGGCAAAAAAAATGGTTAAATCAGAGTCATTTAATGTTCTTCAACGAATGTGATCTGGAGCAAAGTTGAGGTCGAATATGGTTTCCTCTGAATTCTTTTATTCTGAAAAGGACAATCTTGGAAAATTAAGACCGTTTGTGGCTGTCATCTGTCAAATTAGGCTATGAAGTTGCTTGTGATCACAGATTCTTACCCGCCATATCATTCGGGTGGGTATGAATTACGGTGTAAAAATGTTTTGGAACAATTGAGTTTGCGTGGTCATGATATAGAGGTAATTACAACACGCGTTCATAATTACGAATTTCAAGAAGAAAATAATATTCAAAGACAGCTGCATGTAGAATCCCAATCAAAAAAATTGTTTGGAAGAATTTATCAAGATTATCAAGATATTGTTTTTCTTGATCGGATGATTAAGTCTTTTCAACCAGATATTGTTTATATATGGCATGTAATTAATTTGTCCAAAGCAATATTTCCGTATCTTGCCGATACAAATATGCCCTTAGTTTTTGATGAAGGTGGAAAGGGTCTTGTTGGTTCTTGGTTTCAGCGAGGAGCTTGGTATTATTTTGTGGAATATCGCAGCAACAATAATGTAATCAATCTATTAAAACCAATTGTGATGAAGACTGTTCAAATATTCAGCAAAAATAGACTAAAAAATCAATGGTTATGGCCAAAGAATCTCCAAGCGTATTTTAATAGTGATTATTCTCTGAATTATGCCCGGTCTAATAGAGTTCCCATAAAGAAGACGCAAGTAATTCATTCGGGGTTAGATATTGATAAATTTCGTTATATTCCCCGGGCGCGAATGAATGTACCTCTAAATATACTTGTTCCGGGAAGGATTGCACCGGATAAAGGGGTAGGTGATGTAATTAATTTGGTGACCAACTTACAAAGACAAAACATCGTTGTTAGGGCTACTATAGTTGGCACGGTGTTCAATAAAACTTATTTTAGGGAGATTCAAAGCCATATAAACGAATTAGGATTGGAAAAAGTAATAAGTATTTTGCCAATGCTTTCACATGATGAAATGGCAGATCTTTACCAAAAATCGGATATTTGTTTTTTTCCGAGTCATCAATTAGTCGGCTTGTCGAGAATTCCTTTGGAGGCGATGGCCTGCGGTTGTTTGATATTTACCTATGGCAATGAAGGTTCAAATGAAATTGTGGTCAATGGCTATAATGGTTTTATAGTAGGCGAAGACGATTCTGAGCAGGTAGCAACTACAATTTTGAAGCTATATAAAGACTTAGAACAATATAAGAAAATTGTGAGCAATGCAAGAAAGTACATGGAAGATAACCATTCAATGGATGTTTATGTGAACAAGATTGAGTTGTTTTTAAAAGAAACACTAAATGAGCATCGATCAAAGAATTGAAATTAGTGTGATTGTGCCTGTCTACAACGCAGGAAAATTTGTGACACAAGCAGTAGAGTCTGCGCTAGCACAACCTGAGACCAAAGAAGTGTTATTGATTGAGGATGGTTCTCCTGACAATAGCCTAGATGTTTGTATTTCTTTGGTGGAAAAATATAACAATGTCAAACTCTATAGGCACGAGAATGGTAAAAATAAAGGGGCTGCCGCTTCTCGAAATTTAGGGATTAGAAAAGCAACTTGCTCGTTTGTCGCCTTTTTAGATGCAGATGATTTTTTTTTACCAAACCGATTTGTAAAAGCCGTTGAGATTTTCAATTCTGAGTTTGGTGTTGATGGGGTTTATGAGGCAATTGGTAGTTCATATGAAGATGATAATTCAAGAGACTTATTTATTTCTTTAGGGTTTCGTGAGATTACCACGGTGACCCGGGATGTATTACCAGAAGATTTATTCAGGGCGTTTATGAAAGGCGGAACAGGCGGATATTACAGCATTATTGGTTTTACCGCTCGAAAGCAGGTATTTTTTGATGTGGCCTTTTTTGACGATCGACTGAAAATGTATGAAGATACCATGTTAATGTTTCAGCTAAGTGCTAAGCGTAGGTTGTTTCCCGGTAACATTACATCGCCAGTTGCATTAAGAAGAGTTCATAAATCGAATCGGATTACTCACCGTTTTTCGGATCGGAAAAAGACATATAACACAATGTTGGAATTCTGGGATGCTTTTGCAGATTGGTCAAACCAAAATTTATCTAATATGCAGAAGCGATGGGTCTATGAACACATTATTACTTATATAAGGAATGCTTCTTTACCTGAGCTTTCAACTTGGAATAATTTTGTTTTGTCAAGAAATAATATGTTCAAATTTGCAATCAAGAATCCAGGAATATTCAAAGAGTATTTTTTTTGGAGATATTTAATCCCTCCCTTGAGGGAAAATATTAGAATTTGGAAATTAAAATGATTAATAAATTAGTGAGTGTAATTATCCCAACCTTTAATCGGATAAATTATTTGCCAATAACGATAGATAGTGTCCTTAACCAAACCTATTCGAATTATGAAATCATTGTTATTGATGATGGTTCTACAGATGACACAGGAAAAGTACTTCGGGAAAAATACGGAAATAAAATCATTTACATATGGCAGGAAAATCAGGGCGAGTCTGTTGCGCGAAATCGAGGCGTGGCAATTGCAAAAGGAGATTATATTGCGTTCCTTGACTCAGATGATTATTGGGATTCGAGGAAACTTGAAATTCAAGTCAACTGTTTTAACAGAAAAGATTTTGATAAGGTGGGATGCGTTTTTTCATCCGTATGGGTGGTTGATGAACTTGGTAAAAGAATCGAAGAAAACCCCAAGGGTAGAGTAAGATCAAAAAAAGACTTGACTTTTGAAAGTCTATTAACCAAAACTATTGTTTTTGTGCCTCCAAGCAATGTTCTGTTAAGATCTGATTGCGTTCGAAGCATTGGTGGATTTGACCCTAGTATTCAATATGGCGAGGATAAGGATTTTTTATTACGGTTAAGATCAAAATGGGATTTCTATTATATAGATATGCCATTAGTTTATCTTAGACAACATCAATCAAATCAGTCGATAAGCATATCAGAACAAAAAATGTCAAAGATATTTTCAGATAGAATAAAAGTGGTCAAAAAGAATTCAAACATTGTTAATAAAATCAATAAAAAGGTGGTCAGAGATGCAATAAATAAAATATTAATATCTGCAGCAAGTTGGTGCTTTTTTTATGAGAAGTGGGCTGACGGAATACAGTATTTGTTACAAGTAAATAATGCTGACCATGTTATTGATAGGGTTTTACCTGAGAGGGTCGCTCATATCGCATACTTGAAGTATTTACAACAAGATGACTATTTGTTTGATGGGTTTATTGATTTGTTTCTTCAAAACATTGTGGAACGATGGAGTGAGAATCTTGGTACCGTCCCTTTAGATAGAATTAAAGGGAGTTTTTTTCAGGAATTCATTTTTGGGAAAAGGAAAATTGGAAGATTTTCTTATCAATATTTTTTAGTAATGCTTATAAAGCATAACCCTCAACTTATTGATCGTAAAGGCGTATTAACTTTGGTGAATTTGGGCAAATGAAAATATTATTTTATACCGCTAAAATGGATGTTGGTGGATGTCAAATAAACGCTATTAATCTTGCCAAAGCGCTAAAAGATAAAGGACATGAGATTACATTTATTTCGCAACCGGGTGTATTGGTTCAGCGATTATATAGTTTAGGAATTCAATATTATCCAATCAAGTATGACGTTAGACACCCATCATTTGCTCTTATGAAGGAATTGGCGGATTATGTGAAAAATCATGGTATTGATATTATCCAAGCTTTTGATTCAGTGCCTATACTTGAAGCCTACGGTAGCCAATTGTGGCATGATCAACCTGTTTATGGAATGATTACATCTCAAAGAATGCCTGTGTTCAAATTACCAAGAAAAAGGGAAATTGCAATGGTGAATCCCAATGTTAGGGATTTATATATTCGAGAACTAAAGTGGCCACCCGAAAAGTTGACTTTGATTACTGAACGGTTGGATTGTGATTATTACAGCCCGCAAAATGTTGAAGAAACCAATTTGTTCAAGAAATTTAATTTGACCATCGGGATACCTGTTGTAAGTATTATTTCCCGATTGGATCCAGCAAAATGGCCTACGCTTGATGTATTTATTAATACTGCTAAACAATGGCAAGAAAAAGATGAGTGCCTAGTTCCTGTGCAATTTGTTATTGTAGGCGATGGCCCTGAAAATTTACGCTTAAGAAAAACAATAAGAGAGTCTAAATTGGATGATTCGATTATTTATCTGGGAGAGGTACTTGACATTCCAAACATTATGAACATTTCATCGATTGTAATTGGAATGGCTAGTACCTGCCAACAAGGGTTGGCTTGTGGAAGGCCAGTGATTGCTATCGGAGAAAAAGGGTATTCTGAGATTGTGAATGAAGACACCTTTGAAAAATTGTCTAGCTATCACTTTAACCTTCATGATAAGAAACAGGATAACCCAGTTGAAAACCTATCTATGCTTATTAAAAGGATTATTAGTAATCCGGTTTATATGCGAGACCTAGAGAAATTTGGGAGAAATGTCGCTTTACAAAAATTTGATAGCAGGATCGGTGCAGAGAAATTAGCAAGTATTTATGATCGATTAAGGGAAAGGAATACTGCAAAAACGTTTAAATTTACCTTGATGGTGGAGTGGATGTTTGCTGTAAGTTCATATATCGTATTTCAATTAAGAGCGAAATTTTTTGCAATTAGATGAGAGAGGCTTGGGTAAAGGATTGAGAATTAGAATTTTGCACGTTTTTTCTCCTTATGCCAAAAAAAAATTTAGCGGAGACATAATTTTTTGGAGAAGTATTTTTATGCGCTGGCACTCTGATTCTGTTGATCATATTGTCTTGGATTTGGATCGCGGAAATCTTGTAAAAGCGAAAGAATATTTTAAATTTGAGTATCCTGAAAAGCAACAAGATATCTCACAGCTTAGCAGGGCAACTTGGATAATTCATTTGTTTAAGAATCTTGTTAGACATAGAAAAGATTACGACATAATACATGTTCATATTATGTGGTGGGGAGGTTTGCTCATAGGTCCTTGGGCAAAATACCACAAAATTCCTGCATTATCTCAAAGTGTTTTGCTTCATTCCGACACCCCAAATGCTATTCAGAAAGAATTCCTAGGCAACATTAAGGTGTCGTGCTTGAGAGCATTTAAAAAAATATTGACCATATCGGATGGATTACAAAATGATTTTCTTGATTGCGGTTTTGAGAAAGAACAAGTCTTTAATTTGATGAATCCGGTGGATGAGAATATTTTCCGTCCAATTGTCTCTGACGAGGAAAAGATATATCTTCGTAAGGAATTATCCTTACCGCAAGATGCAGATATTATTATATTTGTTGGGAGTGTAAGGGAAAGAAAGGGTGTACATTATTTGATAAATGCGTTTGTTAATCTAAGCCAGACATACCCCGATTTATATCTGCTAATCATTGGCCCGAAAACTATTTCCGAAAGCCCATCGCTAGATGAAAATTATATTAGTACTATTTATGATATTCTGGAGCAGAATAAAAAGACGAATCGAGTTTGTTTTCCTGGGTTCATACAAGATAAGGATTTGTTGTCCAAATATTACCGCGCTTCGGATGTTTTTGTTTTACCATCGCAACAAGAAGGGCTGGCAAATGTGATTCTCGAAGCTATGGCATCGGGTTTGCCTGTTGTTGTCACAGAACTTCCGGGACTAAAAAACGTGATTGTTCATTTGGAAAATGGGCTTTTTCTTTCAACATTATCATCGTTGCCCTCGGAAATTTCCCGGACTATATCATTGTTAATTGAAAACGATTCGTTGAAAAAAAATTTAGGAAATAATGCATCAGCGACTATTTCTAAAAATCATACTTACGAAAATTGGCAAGGAGAATTAGCCCAATTTTATGCTAGATTGTTGTTTTCGCATTAGAGTGGATGCGGTTTGTTCGATCTGGTAGAATGCTGGAGTGATCCGGACTTGAGAAAATCATATTCTCCAAAAATACTTCCCAACTTGGGATTAGCCCTTTTGGCTTTTACATTTGCCAGCCTTTTGGGTTTGTTTTTAGGTATCACTGAATCCAATGAGATAGTCCGCATGATTTCTATGGCTGGCCTGGGTATAATTTTTGTGATTGTAATACTAGCTTATCCAATAATAGGCATTGCACTTACTGTTACAAGTACTCCAATAGCAGTTTTGTTGCCTCCGATTCCCGTTTTGTCATCTATAGTTCCCTTGATAGGTATCTTAACTTTGGTAGCGTATTTTTTACAAAGACGCCAAGATGTGTCCCCTCCGCCTTTAGCACTTACAAAAGTTGAATGGCTTGCATTGGTCTGGATTTTATGGGTTTTTATTTCCAATCCTCAAGTCAATAATTTCAATAATTGGGGTTTGACAATTTCATGGATGCTTACCCTGTTTCAGCTTTGGATGTTATTGTGGCTGGCCAAGAGAATGATGCAAAGCGAAAATGCATTTCGTGTTGTTATGACTATCTTTGCTATTGGCATTTTAATATCAGCATTTAGTGTTGTACAACAAACAAGATTAGGAATTTTTGATCTAGCTGAGCGCGCTACTGGATTAAGCGGAGGAGCAAATACTGCCTCTCGTTATTTTGCCTATGGTATTATTATTTTAGGTTTCTTACAAGGCCAAAGGGGGGGAAGTTTTATCTGGCGCGTAATCTCTCTGGTTGGCATTGGCATTTTAATGGTTTCAATATTTTATACAGGCTCTAGATCTGGTATATTGATTCTCGGTGTTGCGCTATTTTTGCTCGCCATGAGATTATTTAAAAGAGATCAGCGTTCCTTAACGCTTTGGCTTGTTCTCCTTGGTGGGATAATATGGTTAATCATAGTGACTTCAGGCACTATTATGGATCCAAATCGAGTGGCTGCATCCATTATATCGGGTAGCGACACAGTTGGATTGCGCTATGATTTGTGGAAAGCAGGGTTGCATATGTGGATAGCCCATCCTATTACGGGAGTTGGGATTGGTCAGTATGGGAATTTCTTGATGATGTATTGGAATGCAACTTATATGCCTCATGTTTTTACTTCTCATAATACATATGTTCAGGTTTTAGCTGAAACCGGGATTGTAGGATTTGTTTTGTTTTCTCTCACAATCGTAATTGCTTTGAGGAACTTTTGGCTTCGTTCACATGCCATTAATATTCAATTTGCGAATTTAAATTGGATGTGGTTTATCCTTCTAATCGTTCTCCTTCTGGGAGGAATTACTAAAACAGATGTGGCGGATAAATTCCTCTGGTTTATGCTTGGCCTAAGTTCAAGCGATTCTTGGGTGTAGATCCGTTGGAGCGTCTACGAGTTGCCTTTATTGCAGGTACTTTAGGGCAAGGTGGGGCTGAAAAACAATTGATTTATATGGTTAAGGCATTGGTGCGAAAAGGTGTTTCTGTAAAAGTCTATACCCTGACGCACGGCGAATATTTTGAGCCATCTTTGTGTGCTTTAGGCGTTCAGCCTGAGTGGATTGGACAAAATACAAGTCCATTGCTTCGTTTAATGACGCTGGCGAATTCTTTGAGAAAATTCCAGCCACACATAGTACAAGCAGTTCATTTTTATGTAAATTTATACGCGGCTTTGTTGTCTCCTTTGGTTAAAGCCGAAAGCATAGGGAGTATTAGAAATGATACATATAATGAAATTGAGGGGAATCCCTTTTGGGGAAAATTATTACTGACGTTTCCTAACGCTATGATAGCAAATTCTTATCGAGCTCAGCATAATGCGGAAATATTAGGAATAGGGCAAAAAAAACTGTTCGTTTTACCCAATGTTATAGACTTGACCTCCTTTGATATACATTGTCTCCAACTTGAAAAAAAAGATTATAAACTGTCGCATAGTTTGGCTGTTGTTACTGTGGGTAGGTTGGTATCAGAAAAACGCTTTGATCGTTTTATATGTGCATTGGCACTTGCTCGCCGTGAGATTCACTCGCTCACAGGAATAATAATTGGCGATGGGCCCGAGAGGATACATCTTGAAAGGCTTGCTCGCCAAAATAACTTATCAGAAAATGAATTAATTTTTCTGGGTCAAAAAGATGATGTTCCCAGCATCTTAAGGCAAGCAGATATTTTTTTGCAGACATCTGATCATGAGGGTTTCCCTAATGTCTTGTTGGAATCTATGGCGGCTGGTTTGCCAATAATTTGTACTCCAGCGGGCGATTCGGATATTGTTGTTCAAGATGGCCTTACTGGCTATGTGGTCCCCTTTGAAGATGTTGATTCTTTAGCTGCAAGAATTGTTAAATTGGCTCACTCTCCTCAATTAAGGCGGCAATTGGGTCGTGAGGGGAGAGTCCGGGTCGAACAATTTTATGATATCGCTTTATTGCCTGGGCGACTCCTGTCCATTTATGAACAAATTGCTCATCAACGCCGTTCCTCTCGTTTGTTAAACGCCCTTTTATCACTAAATTCATGAAAGTATTGTTAATAGGTAATTTCCTCTCTGCAACTACTGGCACTCGCGGGGTAAGCGAAGATTTGGCGGCTCGATTATCTGAACACGGTTGGAGGGTGCTCCGTACATCTGATAAGCCGGATCGGTTGCAAAGATTATTAGATATGGCTATTACAATTTGGTCTAGGCGGTTCGAATATGATATTGCCAATATTGAAGTTTATAGTGGGTTAGCTTTTGGATTATCTGAGGTCGCTTCTTTGATGCTTAAGGGAATTCACAAGCCCTTTGCATTGACTTTACATGGCGGGGACTTGCCAATATTTTCTCAGCGATGGCCTGGGCGTGTTTCTCGGTTATTGTCGTCAGCATCCGTAGTGACAACGCCATCAAATTATTTGCAGGACAAAATGAAATGTTTTCGGTCTGATATTCGAATAATTCCGAATGCATTGGATATGGATGGCTATCCCTATCGTGTGCGAGATTGTTCAGTCCCGGAACTGATTTGGTTGAGGGCATTTCATGAAATATATAATCCTTCTTTAGCTCCAAGGATATTGAAAATTTTATCGGACAAATTTCCTGATGTCCATCTTACGATGATTGGTCCAGATAAAGGGGATGGCTCTTTACAAAGAACAAAACAAATTGCTCAAGCGCTTGGGGTCGCGGATAAAATAACATATCCGGGAAGAATTGAAAAAAGTCAGGTGCCGCTTCGGCTTCAAAATGGCGATGTTTTTATTAATACCACGAATATTGATAATACACCTGTCAGTGTTATAGAAGCCATGGCTTGCGGTCTATGTGTAGTAAGCACGAATGTGGGAGGGCTTCCATACCTATTGGAAAATGAAGTTGATGCTTTATTGGTTCCGCCCAATGATTCTGATGCAATGGCAGCTGCTGTTCAGCGCATTTTAAAAGAACCGGGTTTGGCTGCGCGGCTTTCATATAATGCCCGAAAAAAGGTAGAGCAATTTGATTGGTCAGTTGTATTGCCGCAATGGAAAAACTTGTTTTTGGAGATTGTTAATGCCTGATTTGATGACCATCTATAATGTATTGCCTTATCCCTTGAAAGTAATCTCGGCTTCCGTGGCTGGTTTTCAGAGACAATTTACTAGATACAACAAGCTCACGGAGCATCTGGTGGAAGATGCCATCTCTCGGGAAAATTGGACTGTGGATCAATGGAAAAACTGGCAGGAAACTCATTTGACAAAGATGTTGCGCTATGCGGGTACCAAAGTTCCTTATTATCGAAATTATTGGAATTTAAGAAGGAGAAATGGAAACCATGCTTCAATGGAATATTTAGAAAATTGGCCTGTTCTTCGCAAGGAGGAACTGCGCTCTAATGGAGATGCTTTTATTGCAGAAGGAATAGAGCGTAAGAAATTGGTATTGGATCATACCAGTGGAACAACAGGCGTTCCTTTAAGATTATGGATGAGTCGCGATGCAGTGATTAGTTGGTATGCTCTTTTTGAAGCCCGCTGGCGGAAATGGTATGGCCTCTCGCGGTATGAGAGATGGGGAATGCTGGGTGGACAACTTGTTACTCCTTTTAAACGCCAAAAACCCCCATTTTGGGTTTGGAATGCAGGAATGAGACAGTTGTATTTATCTACATTTCATATCTCGCCTCTATTTGTTTCTGCTTACCTTGATGCAATCCGAAAATATAAATTAGTTTATTTATTGGGATATGCATCCTCTCTGTATGATGTAGCCCGTTTTGCCTTGGAAAAAAAATTACCTGTTCCACGATTGAAGGCAGTTTTGAGTAATGCAGAACCCCTTTATGATTACCAACGCGCCATCATTGCCCAGGCTTTTAATTGCCCCGTAATAGACACGTATGGTCAGGCTGAAAATGTGTGTGCTGCTAGTGAATGTTCCGCTGGAAATATGCATCTATGGCCGGAAGCGGGTGTAACTGAAATTTTGGCTCTTTCTAATGACCAATCTGCTGCTCCAGAAGAAGTGGGACGGTTGATTTGCACAGGTTTGCTGAATGAAGCTATGCCTTTAATTCGATACGAAGTTGGTGATTGTGCTTATTTTGCGGGAACATCCTCAACTTGTAACTGCGGGCGAACGCTTCCAATTATTGGCGGTATCGAAGGACGCACGGAAGATATGATTGTAACTAGGGATGGACGGCGTATAGAAGGCCCCGATACGGTATTCAAGGCAGATTGGCCAATCAAAGAAGCGCAAATTATTCAGGAATCGTTTGACTTGATTCGTGTGTGTATTATTCCTGCCCCTGACTTTGACATAGTAACCGAATCTGCGCTTATATCTGGGTTGCAAGACAGAGTGGGGGATATGGAAATTCGGGTTGAGAAGGTTACAGATATACCTCGTACAAAGGCTGGTAAGCGCAAGGTTATTGTGTCCAAGGTGGATAAACTGCCATAATTTGATACAAAGGTAAAATAATGAAGAGTGCAACACTTATCCTCCCCATCCACAACAAATCCGACCTCATCCAGCAGGGACTGTGCGCCATCCTCGCGCAAGATTGCCCTGCCGACCGCATAGAAGTCATCATCGCCGACGGTATCTCCACCAACGATACCCGCCACCCGAACTAAGAGTTGGTTGCTCCTCCTCCAAAAAAACGTCAAAAGTTTAAATCCAACGGTAAATAATTTCTAAAACGATAAGTTATTCAATGCGGGGCAAAAGAAGATTTAGTTGATCGTTTAGCAAGTTTCCCACTCCAAAACAAAAGAAGGTCAATGAACAAATCATGAAGAGGAATCCGCCTCTGGTCTCTATCATACTGCCTGTCCGAAATGAATCGGGCTATATCGGACAGGGGTTACAAGCCATCCTGGCTCAAGACTATCCCTCCGATCGTATGGAAATCCTCATCGCTGATGGCATGTCCACAGATCACACCCGCCAAATAATCCAGGAATTGGCGGCTCTCCATCCAGAAATATCCATCAAAATTATAGATAATCCCGGCGAAGTCGTTCCCACTGGGATGAATTTAGCCTTGCGTCAGGCAAAAGGTGGGATCATTATTCGCGTGGATGGGCACTGCATCATTGCGCCAGATTATGTCCGTAAATGTGTGGAACATATTCAGCAGGAGGGGGTTGATGGGGTTGGTGGCCCGATGGAATCCGTTGGAGAAACGCAATTGTCGAAGGTAATTGCCGTTGGGATGAGTTCTCCCTTTGGGGTGGGAAACTCTGCATTTCGGACACTCAGCGGGAGGACCATGTTGGTGGATACCGTACCGTTTCCGGCTTACACGCGCCAGATCATCGAACGCGCTGGATATTACGATGAGGAGCTGGTACGCAACCAGGATGACGAATATAACTATCGTATACGGGAATTAGGTGGAAAGATTTTACTGGCCGAGGATGTGCGTTCCACATATTTCAGCCGCGGTTCCTTGCTGAAACTTTGGCGGCAATACTATCAATACGGCTTCTGGAAAGTGCGCGTTCTCCAAAA
>CAZGUM010000086.1:0-16882 GCA_964529085.1 uncultured Methylomonas sp.
CCACTAAGCCAGATAACTTGCGGGTTTTTAGTCTTCTTTGCATCTTGGTGGATGCTTAATTGGCGGAGAAAGAGGGATTCGAACCCTCGATACGTTGCCGTATACACACTTTCCAGGCGTGCGCCTTCGACCGCTCGGCCATCTCTCCTAATGTTCAGCTGACTATTGTATAAGTTTCTTGGACTTAGCGCAATCAGTTGCTTTGTTTTGTCTTAAGCAACAATGTACACATTTTTAGAAAATTTTCCGTTTGTGTTACAGGTTTGTGTTACAAAAATACGTTTCCTAAGTCCTCGGAAAATAATGAAAAAGGTTGAAATTTTGGTGAGGTTGTGTTGTATGTTTTGGTGATGAAAATGGCTTAGCTTGAGAGTTGAAAGAAACTGATTTGCACGGTGTTGCAGCAGCTGAAGAAGCAATTTTGCTTGTCGCTTGCAGCAGATGCTGACATGCTTTTGGATGGTACCGCTGCCAATATTTCACCAACATCATTAGATGTTTAATGAAAAAACAGCATTTATATACAACGGTAACGCTACTGGCACCCTCACCGAAGAGACATACGTTTTTCAACATCGGACACAAGTGAAGCGGTTTGTGGGCCGTTTGTTCTGGCTTTATCCAGAAATATAGATAATTCTGCTGTATTTACCCTTAGGCTGTCTGAAATGGTTTAATGATCCCGGACACTTCTAAAGGCAGACTTTATACTGTCAGCAGAGGTGACGATGACAAACGAGAAAAAACACAAGCGGCCCAAATACAGTCTGGAATTTAAGCAAGATGCAGCCAATCTGGTTCTTGAAAAGGGCTACAGCCAGCAACAAGCTGCCGACTATCTAGGCATATCGTTAAGCGCCCTGGGACGCTGGGTTCGAGCGGAGAGCAAGCCGATTACCCATGGCTCGGCGACGAAAAAGCCAAACTTGAGTCTAGGGGGGTACGATGAATTGATTCGCTTGCGGAGGGAAAATGAACAGTTGCGAATGGAGCGCGAGATATTAAAAAAGGCCGCCGTCTTCTTTGCGAAAGAAGCCGAATAAAATACGGGTTTATTCAGGTGCAACAGCAGACGTATCCAGTGACCGTACTCTGTCGAGTGATGCAGGTGAGTGCCAGTGCGTATTATGAGTGGTTAAAAGCCCCACGGGACAGTGACAGAGCTAAACAAGATCAAAGCGTTGCCGAAAAAGCCAGGCAGATTTTCGTCGACAATAAACAGTGCTTTGGCTCGCGTCGTTTAGCGGATCGGTTGCAAAAACAAGGCTTTGCCGTTGGGCGCTTTAAAACGCGGCGCATCATGCGAGATTTAAAATTGCAGGTTCGCTATCCCAAGCGATTTAAAATCACGACTGATAGTAACCATAACGACGCTATATCGCCCAACCGATTAGATCGGCAATTCCAAGTCGCCAAGCCCAATCAGGTATGGACGACTGATATTACCTACGTGTGGACCCTGCAAGGCTGGCTGTATGTTGCGGTGGTGATTGATCTGTTTTCCCGCCAAGTGGTGGGCTGGGCAATTGACGATCACATGCGCACCTCGCTCTGCGTGCGGGCATTGCAAATGGCATTCTGGCGCCGTAAGCCGCCAGCCGGCCTGCTACATCATTCAGATCGAGGCAGCCAGTACGCAAGCCGGGAATATCGCCAGCATTTAGCGGTGATGAAGATGGAACAAAGTATGAGCCGCAAAGGTAATTGCTGGGACAATTCGCCGACCGAACGATTTTTTCGCAGTTTGAAGCATGAGCAACTCAACTACGAAAAATTCAAAACCCAAAGCGCGGCAAAACTGAGCGTGATCGATTATTTGGCGTTTTATAATGGCCGCCGCAGTCACACTCAACATTGGGCTATCAGTCCCCTCTCGAATTTGAAAGGGAATTTTATAGAAACGCTGCCTAAACAGCTGTCCGGTTTCTGTTGACCATTACAGTAACACAATACTATTGTGTTACTTACTAAGCCTTTGATTAGGTTGACTAAAGCACCTCACGGCTATGCCGTATGTAACAGATTAAACATATCACTAAATCAAGTTACATATATGAACACAGTTAACGCTGCTAGCAAGTCAGAAATTGACCTGATACACACGCTACTAGAGAACAAGTTTGGACAGCTTTATGCTGACATCTGGAAAGTCGGCGTCAATCTTTCACTTTGGATCAGCGATTTGCTGTCGCTGCAATACTCTCAGCCCAACATTCAAGACAGATCGTTACAGCTCACAGTAAAGCGGTAACAGAGCCGGGCGAAATTGCGAGTTAAATCAATTTTGGTTAACCTAAGGTCAAGCAGACTTACTGCGTACAAAGGGATTTCGCCAGCTTGTTAGCTCGCTAACTATGGCCAGTATTGAGAGGAAACCGGAAAATTTTATGACCGACACCAATATTCAGCATGAGAAGCCAAAAATCTTAATAGTCGATGACGTTCACGAAAATTTGCACACCTTGCTGAATATTCTGCGTAGCGACTACGCGGTTCTTGCCGCGACTTCGGGCGCAAAAGCCTTGGAAATAGCGCGGCGTAGTCCGGTTCCCGAGCTGATTTTATTGGATATTCAAATGCCCGAGATGGACGGCTACCAGGTGTTGCACCATCTTAAGGCCGATTCTTTAACGAAAGATATTCCGGTGATATTTGTCACCGCGGCGGCGGAAGTCAATGGCGAGATGCGAGGCTTTAAGCTGGGGGCTTCGGATTATTTGCTCAAGCCCGTGATACCCGAGATGCTGTTAGTTAGGGTTGAATTGCATTTAGAGTTGAACACCTATCGGAAACGCTACGGCCGACTATAATCATTCGGGTTGACTGGCCACGCTGGTCTTAACCATTTCCTTTGACAATGATTAAAGACGAAAGAACATTGCCGAGTCTCCGGCCGTCCATATTGGTCGTAGACGATCTGCCGGAAAACATTCACGGTCTATTGGAAGCGTTAAAAGACGAATACGGAATTATGGTCGCCACCGATGGCGAGAGAGCCGTCGAACTGGCGCAGGGACAAAACCCGCCGGACTTGGTTTTGCTGGATATAAAAATGCCGGGCATGGATGGCTATGAAGTGTGCTGGCGGCTTAAGAGCGATCCTAGAAGCCGCGATATACCGGTTCTATTTGTTACCATTGTCGATGCCTCCATCGAAAAAATTCGCGGCTTCTCTTTGGGGGCCGCGGATTTTATTACCAAGCCGTTCGATATCGACGAAGTTCGCGCCAGGGTTAAAACGCATTTGGAATTGAGCAGGCTGCGCCGCGCGTTGGAAGGGCGGGTCAAACGCCTCAACGAATATAAACGAGCTACCGATCTGTCCAGCATCGTGTTCAGAACCGATCCCGATGGGGTGATTACCTATGTCAACGATGCCTTTGTCACGACTTACGGCTATTCGCGCGAGGAACTGATAGGCAAGACCCATAGAGTTATCAGCGATCCCGATACCGCGCCCAGTCTATACCGGGACTTGTGGAGCACGATTTTGAGCGGCGCTATTTGGCGCGGTACTTATAGTAACCTCAGCAAAACCGGTGAAGTGGTATACGTCAATAATACCATTGTGCCGATCTTGAATACGGACGGCTCTATCCGCGAATTTATATCGACCAGTGTTAACGTCACTCATCTGATCAAGCAAGAAGAATTGATACGGGAACAGACTACCGATGCGCTGACCGGTTTACCGAATCGGGTCAAACTGATGCAGGATTTGGGTAAAGCCGAGCGGTGCATGTTGGGTATGATCAATATCGATCAATTCAAAGCGATTAACGATTTTTACGGCCTCTACAACGGCGACAAGGTATTGCTGGAGATTGGCGAACGCTTGCGAAACATCGGTGGCGATCGCGCTCAAGCCTATCGAATCGGTGGGGATTTGTTTGCATTGTTTTACAAGAATGACGACGATTTTGCCAGCTTCGAACGGCTGATTGATCATATCATCACACAGTTGGAATCCGAGCCGGTCGATTGCGGTGAAGACAAAATCAATATTCGTGTGACCGCCGGGATTTGTTCCGGTACCGATAATCCCTATACGCACGCGGCGCTGGCTTTGGAACGGGCCAGAATCGAACACCGCGATTATCTGATTTATACCGATCAGATGCAGATTAAGTCGCATTACAAGGACAACATCCGCTGGAGTCAGAAAATCAGGAGTGCCTTGGCCGATGGCCGTATCGTGCCTTACTACCAACCGATAGTCGACAATCGCAGTGGGCAAATCGTCAAATACGAAGCGCTGATGCGGATGATAGACGAGGACGGCACGGTGATTCCGCCGACTTTTCTTAATGTTGCCAAGCGTACCCGGCAATACACCGCTTTGACCAAACGCATGTTGGAACGAGTCTTGTTGGATTTGCCCGCATGTCAGGGCGAAATGGCCATTAATCTGACAGTAGAGGATATCCTTGATGCCAATACCGCAAATTTCCTGCAAGAAAAATTGGCCCAGCCCGGTGTCGGTTCGCGAATAGTATTGGAAATCACCGAAACCGAAGGCATCGAAAATTATGAGGAAGTGCGCGAGTTTGTCGATAGGCTTAAAGGCTACGGTTGCCGCTTTGCCATCGACGATTTCGGTAGCGGCTATTCCAATTTCGTGCACTTATTGCGGTTAAAGATCGATTTTTTAAAAATAGACGGCTCGATCATCATGAATATCATCGAGAATCCCGATTCGGAAGTGATTGCCCAAGTCATCGTCGATGCCGCTCGCCGTCTGGACATGCGTACGATCGCCGAGTTTGTCGGTAGCGAGGCGATACAAGCCAAGGTCACCGAATTGGGCATCGATTTTTCCCAAGGTTTCCATTTGGGCAAGCCCGCACCCATGCCGCTTCCGACGACTGAGTAAAAAGTTAACGCGCCGAAGTATGGAAGCAATCTTCAACTTCAAGGCTTTTCGTCGCTGGCTACCGGCAACCGTTATATTTCTGATGCTAGCCGGCGCATCGATTATGCCGGCTGGTGCCGACGTTAGCGCGGCGATGATACGCGGGCAGATCAAACTCGATATGCCCGGCGGCAACGGCGGCGCGCAAGTAGTAGTTACCAGCCTGGAACGGGGATTTTCCACGCGGACCTTTTCCCGCGCAGACGGTTCATATGTGTTGATGGCACTGAAACCGGGCCGTTATCAGCTTAATATCCTGGCGCCGGATGGCCGGCAAGCCCGTCAGGAGCTCACCTTGCAAGTGGGCCAAGTTGCGGTAGTGGACGTGGCGTTGGACGCCAAGCAAGGCAATGAGAGTGTCGCCGACAATGCCGCCGCGGGCTATTCGGCGGAATTGGCTACCTATCTGACGCCAGAACAAATGCAGCGCTTGCCGCAGGTTAACCGCAACTTCCTCAATTATGCCGATTTGGCCCCCGGCGTGAATGTGGTCACCGACCAAAACGGCAGTACCCGCTTGCAAAGCGGGGGCCAGCGGCCGGATAGCGTTAATCTGTTCATAGACGGCGTCAGTCAGAAAAACTATGTAGTGAGAGGCGGCGTAGCCGGTCAGGATTCCAGTCGAGGCAATGTGTTCCCGGAATCGGCTGTCGCCGAATACAAGGTGATCAGCCAAAACTACAAAGCCGAATTCGATCAAGTCGGCGCGGCGGCGATTTCGGTGCAAACTAAAACCGGCGGCAATCAGTTTCACGGCGAAGTGTTTTACGATCACACCAACCAGGATCTGCGCGCGGTTACGCCCGCCGAACAGCTGGGCGGCGGCAAGCCCGATACCGAGCAAGCGCAATATGGGGTGACCTTGAGCGGCCCTATCGCCAAGGATGTCGCACACTTTTTCATGGCCTACGAACGTAAACTCAACGACGACTATGCCACAGTAGCCGCCGGCGATCATTCGGCATTGCCGGCCCAATATCAGGCGCTACTCGGCAATGTGAATAGGCCGTTCGAGGAGGATTTGTTCTTTGGCAAGCTGGATTGGGCGTTAAATGACGATAATCTGATCGAGGTATCTTTTAAGTTGCGCGACGAATCCGAAATGCTGGGAATCAGCGGTCAAAACGCACAGCCCTATGCCTTGGAAAAAGGCAATAGCGAAAAGCGTCTGGATTTTAAATATCAATACAGTGCCGAACATTGGGTCAACGAAGCCCGCTTTACATACGAAGATGCCGGTTGGCGGCAATTTCCCGCCAGCCAAGGCCCCGGTATATTATTGCGGCGGTTGGACGGAAGTTTGAGCGGCGGCGATTTGAGCAATCTTGGCATATTGAATACCGGCGGTACTACCAATTACCAGGATAAGGGCCAAAGCGGCCCAGGCTTTCAAGACGATCTGACCTTTAGTGGTTTGCAATGGTACGGCGAGCATGTGTTTAAACTGGGCGGTAAGTTGAAACAAATCGAGCTGGGCGCGGTAGAGCGCGATCCCTATCACCCGCAGTTCAGCTTCAATTTAAACAATCCCGGCGGCAGTCCGTATCAAGTACGTTGGGCGACGCCGTTGGCGGGGGTAGGCGACGGTTCGGCTAGCACCGATTTGACCCAGGTAGGGCTATATTTGCAGGACGATTGGGCCGTAACTGGGCATCTTAGCCTTAATTTGGGAGCACGCTGGGATTACGAATACAACCCCGGCTACTTGAATTTCGTCACGCCGGTGGATGTCAGCGCCGCGCTGCGCGGCTGGAATAATCTCGGTAACGCCGGTTATCGCGTAGAGGATTACATCAGCAATGGCGCTAACCGCGCGGCTGACAGCAATAATATTGCCCCGCGCTTGGGCTTTGCTTACGATTTGAATCAAGACCGCCGCCACGTATTGTTTGGTGGTTTCGCGCGGGCTTACGATAGAAGTATTTACGACGTGTTGCAGTTGGAGCGAACCAAGGGGAGTTATCCCAGCTACAGTGTCAATTTTCAGGGCGATCCGAATTACAATTGCGTTGCCGGTGTCGATTGCATCCCCTGGGACCCGGGTTATATCAACTATACGCCGGCTCAACTTTCAGCTTTGACCGGCGCCAGCGCCGGCAGCAGCCGGGAAATTAATTTAATGCGCAACAATCTGCGTACCCCTTACTCCGATCAATTCAGCATCGGCTTGCGCAACCGCTTCGGAGACTGGAACACCGAACTGGCTGTTTCGCATGTACATAGTTACGACGGGCTGGTCGGATTGTTGGGCGGTCGCAATGCCGACGGCAGTTTTTATGCGGCCGGCTCCAGCTTTGGCGGCACGTTTCAGGCCGTGCCGGGATATGGACAATTGATTTTGTTCGATAACGGCGTGCAGACCAAAACCAATTCGGTATTTCTAAAAGCCGAAAAGCCGTATAGCAAGGACAGCGGTTGGGGTTTGACTTTTGCTTATACCTTCACCGATTCCGAGGAAAACAAATCGCAGTCGTTTGTCGACAGCAGCAGTTATTTGTTTGAACATCCCAACACCCATACCCTAGGCTGGCTGGACACTGCCGGGGTGCGCAAGCACAAAGTAGTGGCGACCGGTACCGTCGATTTGCCCTGGGATTTAATATTTTCCACCAAGCTGACGCTGGCGACACCGGAAACCCGGGCCGGGGTCAATTGCACCGGCGGCGCCTGCCGTTTCGATACCTTTACGCCAAGAGGCAGCGATTTTATTTTTCCGGGCCAATGGTGGGGTTACAAACAAGTAGATATAGCACTGATTAAAAGCTTCGACGCTCCCTACGATACTCGGATGAAGTTGCGCTTTGACGTGTTGAATTTATTCGATTTTAAAAACTATTCGGCGTTTAACAGCGATTTCGCTTCGGCCAACCTTGGCTCGCCTTTAACGACGCTGGCGGGACCGGGTCTGACCTTGAAATTAACCGCGCGCCTGGAGTTTTAATGCGCCGAAAATTGCTGGATGCGGTTTGTTCGCATATGCGCGGTATGGGAGGAATATTGTTGATATTAGGGCTAAGCTGTCTAAGCCCGGCAGCGCTGGCCGACGATGCGCTGGCCGCCAAAACCAAGGCTAATTTCTTGTTTAATTTCACCAAATTCGTGGAGTGGCCGGATCTGGTCAACGATACCCTGCATATATGCGTGGTAGGGGCGGAGTCCATCGTCAATCTGCTCAGCGAATTGGCCAGCCGGGACACCAAGGGCCATTTGTTGCAAATATGGTCCGGGGTTGACGATCCACGAATTTGTCACATTTTATACATCGATCATAAGGTGCCGGAATTGTCGGCGTTGATGCAGCAAGTGCATGGTAATCAAGTGCTGACGGTCAGTGACGCCGAGAGTTTTAGCGGTCAACGCGGCTGTATCCGTTTTTATAGCGAAAACGAGCAAATCAAATTGGAAATCAATCCGGAAGCGGTGCGTAATGCGGGGCTAAAAATGAATGCGTTGTTGCTGGAAATCGCACGTATCGTCCATTAAATTCCATCCCTAGAAGCTCATGACAAATCAGGCTGAGTTCAAACGCGATCTGAATATTAAAACCAAGCTGGTGCTGATTATGCTTGCCACCAGCTTGGTCGCGCTGCTGTTGGCCGGCGCCGGATTTATCGCGCAGCAACACGTTAGGGTTAAGGACGAACTGGGGCGGGATTTAAGTTCCTTGGCGCGTATTGTCGCCAGTCGCAGTACCGCGGCGCTGTCGTTCAACGATGCCAGCGTGGCAACGGCCACTTTGACGGCATTGAGTGTGAAGAATACTATCGAGGCGGCCTGTATCTACGATGGCGGCGACATACTCTTTGCCAGTTATCAACATGGCGACGTCTGTCCGCCGGTGCGGCCGGCGCAGCTGGATACCGGAAAACCCTGGTTCGACGACTGGCGTGGCTCCGTGATAGAAGATATTGCAATGGATGGCCGGGTGTTGGGCAGCGTGTTGATACGGGCTAGTCTGGCGGATTTAAATGCCCTCTGGAAAAGCTCGCTGATCTGGGGGGCGATCATCATGTCGGTGTCGTGTTTAATCGCTTTGCTGCTGGCGTCCCGCTTGCAACGGGTGGTCTCGGGGCCGCTGGTAAGATTGAAAAAAACCGTCGAGACCATTAACAAGGAAAAGAACTATACCTTGCGTGCCATGCAAGAAAGCAACGACGAACTGGGGGCGCTGATCAAGGCCTTCAATACCATGATTGCCACCATAGAGACCCGCAACCGGGAATTGTTGGCTGTCAATCGGCAGTTGGCCGACAACGAACAACAGCTGGCCGCGATCAATGAAGGTTTGGAAGAACGGGTAGCGGCCAGAACCGCCGAATTGGCGGAAAGCAATGCCAAGTTGGAACACAACAGCGTGATCCTGGCAACGGTGCTGGACAGTATGTCTCAGGGTCTGATCGCATTCGATAGCCAGTTAAAGCTGTTGGTTTGGAATAAAAAACTCAGCGAGGTGCGCGGCTATCCGGAAACGATGCTGGAAGTGGGGCGGGACCACGGTGATTTCCTGCGGTTCGATCTGGATGACCCGCAGTTACGTTTTAAGAATTCGGATGATCAGCTAAAACGGCTGCTGGAACAGGTCAGAACATTTCAACCGCACCATTTTACGCAGAGCCGGCTCGATGACAAAGTTATCGAAATCAGCGGCGGACCGATTGCTGATGGCGGTTTTGTCAGCACCTACGAGGATGTGACGCTACGCAAGCAAGCGGAAGCCGCATTGAAGGAAGCCAGGGATGCCGCGCAATCGGCGACCCAGACCAAAAGTCAATTCCTGGCAAACATGTCGCACGAGATCCGCACGCCGATGAATGGCGTGTTGGGTATGTTGCACTTGGCCCTGCAGACCGAATTGACCGCTTCGCAGCGAAACTATTTGTCCAAGGCGCATAGCTCGGCGCGGGCTTTATTGGGCATCATCAACGACATTCTGGATTTTTCCAAAATTGAGGCGGGCAAATTATCGCTGGAAGAAACCGAGTTTCGCTTCGATGCAGTTGTGGAGCAGTTGGCTGACGTGATCGGCTACCAAGCCGGTTTAAAAGGTATCGAATTTTTGATTCGACACGATACGCAAATTCCGCCAGTACTGTTGGGTGATCCTTTGCGATTCGGCCAGGTGCTGACCAATCTATGCGGTAATGCGCTGAAATTTACCGAGACCGGCGAATTGGAACTGGCGTTTCGGTGTTTGGCCAAGACCGATAGCAATATTGATTTACAGGTTTCGATTCGCGATACGGGTATCGGTATGTCCGAGGCCGATCAGCAAAAACTGTTTCGGGAGTTTACCCAGGCCGATCAAGGTACCAGTCGGCGATTCGGCGGTACCGGTCTGGGTTTGGCGATTTGTAAAACCCTGGTGGAAATGATGCAGGGCCGAATCTGGATCGAAGAATCCCATCTGGGGCAGGGCACCACATTCTGTTTCACCGTGCGTCTGGGTAATGCCTGTAACACCTTGCTGCATCAGCAGGCTTTGGAACAAAGCATAGGCGCCATGTTGGCGGATGTGCGGGTATTGGTGGTCGATGATAACGAAGTATCTCGCGAAATCATCAGCGATATGCTGCGGCCGTTTCAGCTGCAAGTAACCTGTGTGGCCAGTGCGGCGGCGGCATTGGTGGCGTTGAAGGAGAGTGCCGTCCACCACCCGTTTGATGTGGTATTGATGGATTGGAAAATGCCCGTGATGAACGGTGACGAAGCGATTCGGCAAATTCGCGCCGATGCCACGCTGCCGATGCAGCCCAAGGTCATCATGGTCACCGCATATGGCAGCGAGGACGTGATGCGTTTGGCCGGACGGGCGGGAATAGACGGGTTCCTGATCAAGCCGGTATCGCCGTCGTCTTTGCTGGATGCAATTCAATCGGCCTTGGGGCGTGGGCGTATTGTGGGCATGGTGGATAAGTTCAAGCAAGCCGGCGCCGCTAAAACCTCGGATACTCAGCATTTGCAAGGGATTAAGCTGCTGTTGGTCGAGGACAATGAAATCAATCGGGAATTTGCTTCGGAATTGCTGCGCAGCCACGGTATTGAAGTGGAGGAAGCGGTCAACGGCGCAGAGGCGCTGGTCAAAGTGCAAGATCACAACTACGATGCAGTGCTGATGGATATCCAGATGCCGGTGCTCGATGGCTTGGAAGCAACCCGTCAAATTCGCGATTTGGCACAATCGACGGGTAGTCAACGCTACGCAACCATACCCATCATCGCGATGACTGCGCATGCCATGGTGCGCGATGTCGAAAAAAGTCTGGAGGCCGGGATGAACGATCACGTCACCAAGCCAATAGATCCCGATCGATTATTGAAGGCACTGGCGACCTGGGTGCCGCTGGCCGGCTACCAGGGTGGTGACGAGCAATTGGCGCCCGCAATGACAGCCGGGGGTTATCCGGAAGATTTGCAAGCATTGACTTCCCTGGATATTGTACAAGGCATCCGCCGGATCGGTGGCAATCCGGATGCGTATCGCAAGCAGCTATGCCGATTCCGGGAACATTATCCGGATGCCGTTACGGAAATTCGCGGCTTGATTAATGCCGGAGAATTGCGGCTAGCCGAAGAGCGTTGCCACGCATTGAAAGGTGTTAGCGGCAATTTGGGGGCGCTCGAATTATTCGAAGCCGCCGCCGGCATCGATATCGTTTTGAAGCACAATCAGGTGCCGCCAGCCGAACATCTGCAACGGATGGAGGTTTTATTGCAACGCGTGGTAACGGAAATTCAGACCTTGCAAAGCGTACCGCTGGTAAATACCGGGACTGCGGGCTTTGGCTCCACCCCGGCCGCAAATGCCGACATCGCCGCCGATTTGGCCGAGCTGTCCCGCTTGTTGGAAAACGATTTGGGCGCCGCCGAAACCCTGTTGGAACGCTTGCGCCAACTGATGGCGACAAACGAGCATCAACCGCTGCTTGCGGAAATCGCTAACAAAGTCGATCGGTTTGCGATCGACGAGGCATTGCAGCAATTGCTCGAATTGCGGCAAAAATTTCCGCTATAGTTTGGCGGGCTGCAATTTAATTTACCTGCCGAGCGCCAATATCTTACAATTCCGCAGCCCTTGGCTGACAATAATTACTTAGGAGGATCTCATGTTTAAATTTCGTATGCTGGTTTCTGCGATCGCGCTGACTGGTTCGATGTCCGTAATGGCAGCAGACGCTTTGCCAACCACTGCGCCGGCGCCGGCCGATAACCCCACCACTGCCGAAAAGGTTGCATTGGGGCAAATGCTTTATCACGATCCGCGTTTGTCTTCTACCGGCACCGTTGCTTGCGCGTCTTGCCACAACACCATGCTGGGTGGAGAAGATAACAGACCAAATTCCATGGGCGTGAATGGGCAAACCGGCGGCCGTAGCGCGCCGACAGTATGGAACGCTGCATTTAATAAAGTTCAATTCTGGGACGGCCGCGCCGAAAGCCTGGAAGCACAAGCGGCTGGTCCGGTCACCAATCCTATCGAAATGGGCATGAAAAGCTGGGATGACGTGGTTGCGCGCTTGAAAACCATTAAAGGTTATCGCCGTGCCTTCGAATTAGCCTTCGGTAGCGATGCCGAAGCCATTACCAAGGACAATGCAACCAAAGCCATTGCCGCATACGAAAGAACGCTGATCACACCGAATAGCGCTTACGACAAATACGTGAAAGGCGATAAAGACGCGTTGACGGATCAGCAAGAGCGCGGCCTTAAAAAAGCAGTAGAACTGGGTTGCACCAGCTGCCATAGCGGCCCTGCATTCAATGGCCCAGGCGTATTCCAAAAATTCCCGATTAACTCCAGCGGCTTTTTCGAAGCGCAATACCACTTCCAAAAAGATAAAGGCTTGGCTGAAGTCACCAAGAAGGCAAGCGACGAACACTTATGGAAAGTCCCGACTTTACGTAACGTGGCTCTAACCGCGCCTTACATGCACAACGGTTCGGTAAAAACCTTGGATAAAGCGGTTTGGCTGATGGCTAAATTGCAATTGAATAAGGAATTGTCTGACGCGGAAGTTGCCGACATCGTGGCGTTTTTGAATGCCTTGACCGGCGAGTTCCCCGAGCAAACTCTGCCACAATTGCCTGGCACACCGGGTTCGACATTTAACTAAGCTTACGGGTTTGGCAGACAAAAGGGGCCGTAAGGCCCCTTTTTTATGTCCGGTTTTCATGGGCGCTAATAATCGCGACCATATTCATATTATTCACAAGACGGGGCTGGGTGCTTACCGGAGTTTATCTGGACTTATTCGGCGTCTATCCATTAGTCGAAACGCTTTGCCAAGTGGCAAGCGGCTTTCGTTTGTTTGCCCCCTGCATTAATGTTAGGATTCCAAGTAATAAAAATGACTCACGCAGTGTGTTTGGCCGACGCTGCGGACTAAGCACGAGAGGCGGAGCAGGCGATGAAGCGAATTATCATGTTGGTTGTTTGGGCAATGTCCTTTGAAAATTGCCTGGGAAGCGGCACGGACCAACCTATTGCGATGCGGGTCAGCGAAGCGGGCACGTTTTATATTCCTATCCATATTAAAGGTCTGGAGCAGACGGATTTTTTGGTCGATACCGGTTCCTCTCATACCATTATCAACGAAAAATCCCTGGCTATCCTAAAAGCCAACGGCCAAGCCAAGTACGCGAATCAGATTAGGGGCGTGACGGCGGACGGTACCGTGAAAAACGTTTCCTTGTACACGATTCAATCCATCGATGTCGGCCATGGTTGCGTGCTTAAAAATGTTGATGTGGCTGTCTTTCCCGGCGAGAGCCGGCAGGTTTTGGGGCTCAGCGCCTTAAGCAAAGTCTCTTCGGTGCTGTTCTCCATGTCGCCACCGTCCTTGCAACTGAGCAACTGCAATGCGAATAAGCAAGATGACGGCAATACGCTAATCAAAGTCAGCGTATTGCCGTAAAGCGCGCAATCTTTGAGGGCATCATCGATGGCGCCTCATCTATTTCATTTTCTTCCCTAATACCTCGGCCTGGTTCGGACTGATGGCACGGCCTTGATCGACGGCTGCTTTTTTTATGCGGACAGGCGTTGCCTCGAAGCGGGCGAATTCGGCAGTTTTTACGGGGCTAGCCGCTAATACCTGAAATTGCAGTCTGCTGGCCGGTAATCCGCCATTACTTTTCCGCACCGTATCCAAGGTTGCCGCACCGGCAATTCCGCTTCCGGCCGACATGGTCAAGGTCAGTAGTATTAAATTTTTGATGTTCATGATTTTGTCCAAGGTTTTAAATACATTAAAGGTTAGCTTTGCAATGTCGCCGTTTCGTTGACGACGATTGCACTATATGGAGCGTAGCGCCAACTGACAAATGATAAAAAGTCACCTGATTGTTTATAAAAAATAAACCAATCAAAAATTATTTAGTGTATTGTTTGTTCGTCGAATAACAATGTGTGCCTATGAGTAGTCGCTTACCGCCTTTAAATGCTCTCAGAGCTTTCGAAGCCGCCGCCAGACATTTGAGTTTCAAAAAGGCTGCGGACGAGCTTTATGTGACGCCGGCTGCCATTAGCCACCAAATCAAGGCCCTGGAAGATCATCTCAGTGTGCGGCTGTTTCACCGTGGTAATCGCACGCTGGCATTAACGCCGGTTGGTCAAGCCTCGCTGGATAAACTGCAAGCGGGTTTCAATCAACTGATTGCCGCGGTTGAAGACATGCGGTCGTTCGATGCCGCGCCCATTTTCAGCGTAAACGTGACGCCGTCTTTTGCGAATAAGTGGTTGATGCCGCGTCTTTACCAGTTCGTCGCCAAGCACCCGGATATCGAAGTCAGAATTACGGCGAGTACCAAATTGGTGGGTTCAAAAACCATGACCGTATTGCAGGACAGGGAATTGGTGGATGTCGAACACGGCAACATCGATGTCGCGGTGCGTTTTGGTTCCGGAGACTTTCCCGGCTTCGAGGCGGAAAAACTGTTTCCTGGTCAGGTCGTGCCCTTATGTAGCCCGACCTTGTTGGCCGGGAAACAGCCGTTACGAAAACCTGCCGATTTAGCCCGGCATACGCTTTTGCATGTGGATCCTATTTATCAGATCCAACAGCGCTCGTATTGGGAAATCTGGCTGGATGCGATGGGTTTAAACGAGGTGGTCGATCCGGTGCGCGGTATGCACTTCAATCACGCTTATATGGCGCTGGAGGCGGCAGTCAATGGGCTGGGCGTCGCCATCACGCATACCATGCTGGCGGCTTCGGATATAACGGCCGGACGACTCGTGATGCCGTTTCAAAAAAGTTTGACGATGGATTTCACCTATTATTTGATTTACACCCAAGAGACCGCGCAAAGCGCAAGTTTCATAGCGTTTCGGCAATGGCTGTTCGAAGAGATCAACAGCATGCCGGGGTTTGATTAGACTAAATATTTTAAATAGCCTAATCGCGCGGTCCCTTGGTCGAAATCTTTTGTGGTATTTGGTGGATCAACCCAGGAATTGCTCCGGCGGTAGGCAATTAAATCCGAAGGCGTCGGCAATACCTTGGCAAGTGACATTGCCGGCGACGATATTCAGGCCTTTTAATAGGGCCGCATTGTCGCGCAAGGCCGGCTGCCAGCCTTTATTGGCCAGTTGCAGTACGTAGGGCAGGGTGGCGTTGGTGAGCGCCTGCGTGGACGTGCGCGGCACGCCGCCGGGCATATTGGCTACCGCGTAATGAACTACATTGTCCACGATGTAAATAGGCTCGGCGTGAGTGGTGGGATGCGTGGTTTCCACGCAACCGCCCTGGTCCACCGCCACATCGACGATTACCGCGCCGGCTTGCATCACTTTTAAATCTTCGGCGCGGATCAGCTTGGGTGCGGCTGCCCCGGTTACTAGCACTCCGCCGATAACCAAGTCTGCCGTGCGGATTTGCTCGAGAATAGCGTGACGGCTGGAAAACAGCAGTTGCACATTGGCGGGCAGAATATCGCTAAGTTGGCGCAGACGCTCCAGCGATAAATCCATGACCGTGACTTGCGCACCCAAACCGGCCGCCATTTTTGCGGCCTGCGTGCCGACTACCCCGCCGCCCAAAATCAACACCTTGGCCGGCAACACGCCAGGCACGCCGCCGAGTAACATGCCGCGGCCGCCGTAGAGTTTTTCCAGGTAGTGCGCGCCTTCTTGCACCGCGAGCCGGCCGGCCACTTCGGACATAGGCGTCAACAAGGGCAGTTCGCCCGAGGGCAGTTGCACCGTTTCGTAAGCGATACAGGTGGCGCCGGAGGCCAAGTGCGCCTCGGTTAGCGGCCGATTCGCCGCGAAATGAAAATAGGTAAATAGCGTTTGGCCCGGGCGGATGCGCGACCATTCCGGTTCGATAGGTTCTTTCACCTTGACGATCATATCGGCTGCGGCCCAGACCGCTTCCGGACCATCGACCAACTGAGCGCCGGCGGCCAGATATTGCTCGTCATCGAAGCCGGCGCCTATCCCTGCTCCGCGTTCGATGGTTACGCTGTGTCCGCCGCTTACCAACGCGGCCGCGCCCGACGGCACCAGTGACACCCGATTTTCGTTGGGTTTAATTTCCTTGGGTATGCCGATTTTCATATTCACCTCTTGTGCAATATTTTGAGTAAGCCTGTTTGATGATAGCAATAATTAGACCGTCGTGTTCAGTCGATCAAAAATGCCTGCTGTTCAATGGCTTAGGGTAATACGCCCGGTTTCTCTTGCACAATTTGTTGTGATTTTAGTACCAATTTGGCGCAAAACCGCTGCTTGTCCACGCCAGCCGGCGGTCGGGCCGGACTTAGAAAATCGTCTAAGCTTAGCCCAGCGCTTTACCAGAGAGAACATCATGACGCAGCAAACGCAAAATATCCTGATCGGCCATTTAACCGAAGTCAGAGGCGACGGTATGGACGCCCGTATCACCGAAGAACATTCGACGGCGGCACCCATCATCAAACTCGGCGATGAAGAAATATTGGCCGGCCATATCGGCTCGTATGTGGTGATTC
>CAZGUM010000087.1:0-16838 GCA_964529085.1 uncultured Methylomonas sp.
TGGCTATCGCGTTTTCCGAATTTCGAGTGTCGGATTAACCGAAACCGTCGTAGGGCTAGTTCTTATACGGTCAAACTTAAATCACTGCTATCGAAAAACAATTCCAGTCGATCTAATTCGCCGGTGGCGAGTTCAAGCGCAGCATCGAAGATTTGCGTGTCGTCGGATTGCACCGCGATATCGAGCATCAGATCGCACATCGATTGGGTCTTGGCCAGTGAGTCGTGCTTTTTCTCGATGTTTTCGAGCTGTTCGTCCGTAATAAGGTAAATTTTCATGATATGTCCTTAGTAGTCCAAATTAAATGCCAACGCTCTGTTCAATGTTTTTTTGCAAATGCTACATGCCGTCCTTTGGCAACTTTATTTTGCTATTTTTGTGATAGCTTTAACAAGCTGCTGACTCGGGCCTTATCATCTCTTTGATATCGCTTGTTCGGGTATTGTTCTAAGGTGCAATCGTAAACGTAAAACTGCAAAAAGTGGAGCAGTAAGTAATGTGGGAAAGATTTTGTTCGGAGAGACTCGGTTTTATATAGCAGGGTAAGGCGCTCAAGTCTTTAATTTCGACTTTACTTAATGGAGGTCGTACCGCAAAGGGATGTAATCCCGGCCTGCTTCGGGTTAAACTTGCGAGCCGCAGGGGCTAGGCCAATGTCGTTAAGTTAAGCTCTGTATAGGGTACGGCGGAAGAAGGCCTATCTTCCTTAACTAAACGGCATTGAGGGCTAGGCTGATTGCCGCCTGACGCGCCCCTTGCCTATAGCCGGTTCGTTGCAATGCCCGTTGTGACAGGCGTTGAGTTAATGACCAGTTTCAATTGACGTATGCATACAAGGAAAAACATTATGCACCCGATAAAAATGGCCGGAATGGCCGCCGCCTTATTTGCGACTATCGCGCAGGCCGAAACCGTATTCGTTACGCTGGAAAAAGATAACGCTATTGCCGTACTCGATCCCATAGAAGGCAAGTTGGTAAAAACAGTACCGGTCGGCCAGCGGCCGCGCGGCATCGCGATCAGTCGGGATGGCAAGACCCTGTTTGTTGCTACCAGCGACGATAACACCATCCGCATGATCGACTCCGAAACGCTGAAGGAAATCGGCAAGCTACCGTCAGGCGAGGATCCGGAAACATTCGCGTTAAGCCCGGACGACAAATTTATGTACGTGTCTAACGAAGATGACGCGGAAGTCACGGTAATCGATATCGCGGCGAAAAAAGCCGTCGGCAAGATCAAAGTCGGCGTCGAACCGGAAGGCATCACCGTTAGTCCGGACAACAAATGGGCGATAAGCTCTTCGGAAACCACCAATATGCTGCATTGGATCGATACCAATACCCGGCAGATCGCTGATAACACGCTGGTCGATCCGCGTCCGCGCGCAGTGATGTTTACCGACGACAGCCGGCAATTGTGGACGACTTCGGAGATGGCCGGCACGCTGACCATCATCGATACTGCCTCCAAACAGATCGTGCAGAACATCAAGCTGGACGTACAAGGCATCAGCAGCGATCAAATTCAGCCGGTGGGAATAGCGATCGACAAAGAACGCCGTTACGGCTATGTGGCGATGGGGCCAGCCAGCAGGGTTGCCGTGATCAACGCCCAGACCTACAAGGTGGAAAAATTTTTCCTAGTCGGACAACGGGTTTGGAATCTGGCTTTTTCGCCGGACCAAAAGCGGCTTTACACTACCAACGGCGTCAGCAACGATGTGTCTATCATCGATCTGGAAAATCATAAGGTCATCAAGTCGGTCGCCGTGGGCCGTTATCCGTGGGGCGTGGCGGTTAAACCATGACCGAAATTGCGTTAGCGGTTGAAAATCTGAACTTTGCCTACGGCGCGAAAAAGGCACTGGATGAGGTGAGTTTTAATGTGCAGTCCGGCGAATGCACAATCTTGCTCGGTCCCAACGGCGCCGGCAAAAGCACGCTGTTTTCGCTAATCACCCGGCTTTACGATGCCAGGGAAGGGCGCATAGAACTGTGCGGCTTCGATATCAAGAAACAAAACCTGCAAGCCTTAGCCCGGTTAGGCGTGGTGTTTCAACAGACCACGCTGGACCCGGATTTATCGGTGACGCAAAACCTGCGCTATCACGCCGCGCTGCACGGTATTAGTCGTAAAGCGGCCGATAAGCGCATACAAGAGGAATTGGAGCGTTTGAATATGTTCGAACGGCGCGGCGAAAAGGTCAGGCAACTGAACGGCGGCCACAAACGCCGGGTGGAAATCGCCAGAGCCTTGCTACATAAACCCAGTTTGCTGTTGCTGGACGAGCCGACCGTTGGTTTGGACATGCCCAGCCGGCAGGCCATCGTCAGCCATGTGCATGACTTGGTAAGTCAGCAAAATCTAGCCGTGCTATGGGCCACGCATTTGATCGACGAAATTGCCGCCGACGACAGTTTGATTGTGCTGCACAAGGGCCAGATCAAAGCCAGCGGCAAACTCTCGGAGATATTGCAGAGCACCGGTTGGGCGGATCCCGGCCAAGTATTTCAAAAATTGACTCAAGGATCGCAAGCATGAGGCTGTTACATTACTGGCGGGCGACGGCCGGCATCGTCGGCCGCGAACTGCTGCGTTTTCTACACCAGCGCGAACGCTTTGTCTCGGCCTTGGTACGGCCCTTGGTTTGGCTGTTCGTTTTCGCCGCTGGCTTCCGCGCCGCATTGGGTATAGCGATTGCGCCGCCCTATGAAACTTATATCCTCTATGAGGTTTACATCACTCCTGGTTTGCTCGGCATGATCCTGCTGTTTAATGGCATGCAAAGCTCGCTGTCTATGGTCTACGACCGGGAAATGGGCAGCATGCGTATGTTGATGGTTTGCCCGTTGCCGCGTTGGTTTTTGTTGTGCAGCAAATTAATCGCCGGTACGGCGGTCGGTGTCTTGCAATCCTATGCCTTCCTGGGCATCGCCTGGTTGTACGACATACAAGCACCGTTGATGGGTTATGTCTGGATTTTGCCGGCCCTGGTATTGGCCGGCATGATGCTGGGCGCATTAGGCCTATTACTGTCCTCGTTCATCAAGCAACTCGAGAACTTTGCCGGAGTGATGAATTTCGTGATCTTCCCGCTGTTCTTCATGTCCACTGCATTGTATCCGTTGTGGAAAATCAAGGAGTCCAGCGAGTTACTGCATACCCTGGCGCAATATAACCCGTTCTCGCAAGCGGTGGAGTTGATCCGTTTTGCGTTGTACGAGCAGTTTAATCAACAGGCATTGCTCTTTACCGGCGCGGCGTTTTTGCTGTTTATGGGCGCGGCGATCATGGGCTATAACCCGAGTAAGGGGATGATGGTTAGGAAGGGTGGCGAATAAGTTGGATTTTTCCGTGCGCACCGCATTTTTGACTAAAAGTGAAATAAGAAAGCACGCGCATGAATATTTGAATTGAATCGCCTTGGCTTGATGGAGAAACGAAGTTCACTATACTTTAGTATGCGGCTTCGAAAGTATTTTCTTGGTGGATTTAGAACGTTTGTCGGTTTCGACGCTTAATCGTCTTTGCTGCACTTGTTAGGGTAGTTAGCAATATGCAGGTGTAAGAAGTATCTTAACGATAGAACCGGAGGAAGTGATCATGGCTAGAACTCAACATAACCAACTAGGCCCCAAATCCTGCGGAGCCGCCTCCTTAATGTGTGCGTTGCATGAGTTGGGCCGCCTTACCGGGGCAGTGGATAACAATACTGAGCAACTTATTTACAATTCGACGCAGAGGGCGCCAAACGAAGTCTCCTCCCCGGCCAAGGTTGTCAAAACGGCTCAGGCAAGAGGCGTCCAGGCTTGGCTGATGGAAGCGCCATGGCGTACGGCGGCACTGATGGCCCACGCGCCTTTGCAGTTGGGACCGGCCTGGCTGGAATATACTGGGGAACTATGGAAGGAATGGGTGTGGCGGACACCCCGTTCGTTGGCTCGGAGCGATCTAGACGGCGGTATAAGAGCCATGCTGATTAGCATTATTATGGATGGTAGCGGTGCTACTCATTTTATATTGGCTCGAAAAGACGGCCAAGATTATTGGGTCATGAATCCGGATGGCGGTACCGATGAAATCGACAATAACCTGTTCGATTATATCGATAAATTCGAGGTCAAAACCTATGGCGGCGTCGACTATCTTTATACAGGAATTTGTATCTGTATCCGCTGAATGGATTGGTTTTAGCGGAGAAGGGTTATTTATAGTCGGCCGCATTAAGCGCTATCGCCGCCGCATCCGTTCCGATTTACGGCAAAGGAGCAATTCGTTTTAGGCAGCTAAAATGTCCGCATCCGTTTTTTTCGGAACGTCTCTGGGCTGCAGTTAATACTGTCTCGACACTAAACAGCAAGAGCAGACTGGTTTTTTGAAAGTTTGATGGTGCCGATTTTCGAGCTTGCAGTCGATTTACGGACACACGGCTTGGGCGGACCAGTCAAAACATTGCTCAATCAAATTCCAACCGGCATCGTCGGCGGCCATTTACAAGTCGGTAGGCGCAAGCAGGCGACGCATCTGCAATAGTCCAATGATCCGATTACCTCCCCATGCTCAGGGGATGGTATCGCCGATTCTCCGACTAGATGACACGGGGTTAATCCGTACTCCTGATGTTTCTCTGGAGTCTATTCTCTGCTACCATTCCGAGAGGTCAAGGCGGGATAGCTTGACCGCAAAAGGATTTCGGTTTTGCAGGGCTGCCTCAATGCACAATCGAGTGGACCACTATCAACGAGGCGCAATTTCAGAGGGATAATCATGGACAAACTTACAGCACTTTCTTTAAGCATCGGCGTTTTGGCGGGCGTCGCCACCTTTTTGGCGGTGGGGCCGGCCAGCGGCATATTTTTTATCTGGGCCGCAACTATTGCTTGGGCGGCTTATTTTTTCCTCGGCGCTACCAAGGAAGCTTTGAAAAATACCATCGTCTGCGGCATTTTCGGGGTATTCATGGCCTGGGTTACCGCGATTATTTTGACCGAAATTCCCGCCGATACCGCATTGGGTTTCCCGCTGATGGCGGCGATTACCGTGACCTTCGCGGTAGTGGTGTTATGCCTGGCGGCCAATATTCCGCAGCTGGCGACGATACCGGCCAGCGTGCTGGGCTATTCGTCCACTTTCGCTTATTTATTGCAAACTCCGGATAAGTTAACGCCAGATGTGCTATTGGGCGTATCTTTAAGCAATCCCTTGCTGGTGATTTCCATCTCGATTGTGGTGGGTACTTATTTTGGTCAGCTCTCGGCGCAATTAGCGGCGAAATGGACTAAGGAATAAGTATTTCCGTTAGCCCGGCCGCGAGCAGGTCGGGTTAGCCGTTTCAATGAAAAAAACTTCTAAGTCGCAAGATGAGCAGGGCGTAGGCCGGCTTGTCCTTGTGACTTGCCGCCAAGTTGCAAATTTTAGGTGCAAATCAAGTGGGCCAACCAACGCTACCGCAATCGCAGTTGTTCCGAATCGGTTTTAGCGCCGCTATTGAGTTAAACGCCATTCCACATTTCATAACGGCCGAATGCTTCGCGGATGTCGCTACGTAAAGTAGCGTCGTCCCAGGGTTTGGTGTGATATTTATAAATCTCGCCTTTGTTCGCGGCTTCGGTAATGTCGCTAAGGTCGGCGTCGCCGGTAAGTATCATGCGCACCGGGCGCGGGTGCATAAGTTTCACGCGCGACAAAAATTCGGTTCCGCTGATGGTGGGCAGACTCTGATCGCAAAGAATCACACTTACCGGTCGCCTGGCTAACAAATCCAGGGCTTCTTCGCAGCCGTTAGCCGTTAAAATTTCATAAGCTTCCGGCTGTTGTAACGCTGTTTTCAATGATGCCAGTACATGCGGATCGTCGTACACCAGCAGCAGGCTTTGCTTGTGCTCTGCAACCGGCATATTCAACATGGCGTCCGATTCCAATAACTGCAAAATGTCTGCGGCCGGCAACGGCTTGCTGAAATAATAGCCCTGGATCTGATTACAGTTCAGGGTACGCAAATAAAGGGCTTGCGCTAGGGTCTCCACGCCTTCGGCAATAACCGAAAGGCCCATGCTGCGCGCCATTGCGATGGTGGCTTGCACAATCACGGCGTCGTTGGCGTCGGTGGTGAAATGGTCGATGAAGCTCTTGTCTATCTTGAGTTTGTCTACCGCAAACTGCTTAAGATAAGCCAGCGAAGAATAACCAGTGCCGAAATCGTCTATCGATAGCTGGATGCCGATGGCCTTGAGCTGTTGCAACAGCGCCTGGGTTTCGGCGACGTTACTCATCAGCAGGCTTTCCGTCAGCTCCAACTCCAGGCAGTGCGGCGGTAGCCCGGTTTCATGCAGCAGCTTGGCTATCGTCTGTACCAGATTACCGGATTGCATTTGCAGGGCGGAGGCATTTACCGCCACCGTAATGGTTTGCCGGGCTAGGCCGGCGGCCATCCAGTCCGCCATCTGATAAATGGCCCGGCGTAAAATCCAGTCGCCCAGGGGCAAAATCAAACCGGATTCTTCCGCCAGGGCGATAAATCGGCCCGGCGGCAGAAAGCCCTGCTGCGGATGATTCCAACGCACCAAGGCTTCCAGGCCTATGATTTTCCGAGTGGACAGGTCCACCTGGGGTTGGAAGTAAAGCTCGAACTCGTCGCGCTCTATGCCGTGCCGCATATCGTTGGTCAGTGCTATCTTGCTCAGCAACAAATCGTTCATCTCCGGCTCGAAGAACCGCAGATTCGAAATCTTGTCGGCTTTGGCGTGATTCAGCGCAATGCCGGCGCGCTGCACCAGCTGGTTTGCCAATTTGGCGTCTGACGGATAGAAACTGATGCCGAGTTTGGATTCCAGATGAATTTCGTAATCGCCCAACAGAACCGGCTCGGACACGGCGGCTTGTAAATCTTCCGCCAGCGCCTTGGCTTCGGCAATACGCTTCACCAGCGGGTAGGCGACGATAAAGTTGTCTTTCGCCATCCGGGTAACGATGCCTTCCGAGCCGGCGGCTTTCACCAGGCGGCTGGCCATTACCTTTAGCGTCTGATCGCCTATATCGAAGCCGTAGGTATCGTCGATGTTATGAAAGTTGTCCAGGTCCAGGCGCACCACGGCAATTTCGTGGTGTTCGTGTGCCGCTGCCGAAATTGCCAGGGACAACAGGTCTTCGAAATAAAATTGGTTAGGCAGCCCCGTGACGGAATCGTAATGCGACAATTCGGTAATGCGCTCCTGCATTTGCAGGGTTTCGGTCAAATCGTTGACGATGGCAACAAACAGCGGCGGCTGATCTTCGGTGATTTCCAGCTTTGCCTCCACCGGATAAACAGTGCCGTCCCGGCGCCGATGGTGGGTGCTAAAGTCGCAGCGATGCTTGGTGCCGGCCCGTAATGGAGCGAGCAGATGCTCGAACGCCTCCGGCGTAATTTCCGGGCTGATATCCAGTGGCGACATTTGTTCCAGCTCCGCCAGCGAATAGCCTAGGTTGTCGCGGCCGCCGAGATTGACATCGACGAAGCGCAAACTCTCGCTATCGAAAATATAAATTTCATTGGTGGAGCGTTCCAACACTCGGCTGAAACGCGCGGCTTTTTTCTCGATGCGTTGGCGTTGCACAATCCGCCAGATGGCGTTGGCAATCAGTTCGACGGTTTCCACGTCCAGTTCGGTGTAAGTGTTGGGTTTGTCGGCCACGGCAATCAGCATCGCCACTTTTCCGTTTTCGATAACCGGTACCGAGAGCAGACGCGTGGGCCGATAGGTGCAGCCGGGCAATATGCAATGCTCGGAGTGCTTGGCGCAGTCGTTGAATATCACTGACTTGCCCGATCTCAACGCTTCAACCCAGATACCGGCCTGTGCGGCTGGATAGCGATGCTCCGGATTAGCACGAACGTTATTTACCTTGGTGTCGTCCGCCCAGGCCGCCAGTTCGATAATTTGTTGGTCGTGACAAACAAAATGCATCAAGGCGATTTGGCTGGCAGTCAATTCCTCGGCCAAGGCAATGCCGCGTTGTATAAATGCCGCTTCGCTTAAGTCTTCAGAGGCTTTGGGCAGTTCCAGCAAGGCTTGGGCGCGGCGGGCTTGTAAAATCAGTTTTTGTTCGTTTTCGATACGCTGGGTGACGTCGATAGCGACACCGTCCCAGGACACGGTGTCGTCCGCCTGCCGATGCGGGCTGGAGTGGAACGCAATCCAGCGTTGTGCGCCGTCGGGCAGGTTAAACAACAGGGTATTACGGTAAACGCTTAACTCGCGCAGGCTGGCGGCTTCCGCCTCGATGCTGCTCGCTACCGATTCCGGGGCCAGTTGCGCGATAAACAAGCTCATGTCCGCCATTAACTGTGCCGGTTGCAAGCCATGAAGTTTTTCCAAGCCCGCACTGACGTATTGAAATCTTGCCCGGCCATCGGCTTTCAGTTCGTAGCGGTACACATAGCCATCCGGCAGATTGTCGCCCATAGCCCGCAACTGACGCTCGCTTTCGCGTAAGGCTTGCTCCGCTTCCACGCGGGCGCTGATGTCGTTGAGCAAGCCTTCGATCGATACCACGGCGTTGTTTTCGTTGCGGATTAGCCGGGTGAATTCCCCTATCCAAATCCAATGGCCGGCGCCATGCAAAAACCGGTATTCCTGATAATAGTCGTCCGGGCCATGGGCAATATGTTCGGCGATTTCCGCAGCTACCCGCACCCGGTCCTCGGGCTGGATCAAATCGATGTACTTGTACTGCCCGCCGCGCAACTGTTCGGGGCGGTAGCCCCAGGACGAGATATTGCCGCTGACGTAGCTGACCGGCCAATCGTCGACATTGCGCCAACTGATTGCAATCACCGGGGAACGGTTGACGATGGCCGCCAAATGGCTCAGCTCGGCGCTACGCATTTCCACCAGCTGCTCGAAGTGTTGATATAGCCGGCTCAATTCCAGATGCGTCCGGATGCGCGCGCGCACTTCGTCGATGTCGAAGGGTTTTGTGATGTAATCGGCGGCACCGATAGAGAAGCCGCGTACCTTGTCCAACGCACTATCTATGACGCTGACGAATAGCACGGGAATCCGGGTGCCTATTGCGGTGGCCTTGATCCGCCGGCATACCTCGTAACCGTCCATGTCCGGCATCAGAATGTCGAGCAACACCAGGTCCGGCGGGTTGGTGCTCAGCACGATTTCCAGTGCCTTTGCGCCGTTGCTGGCGACGCGTATTCGGTATTCCTCTTTTAGGGCCTCCGCCAGTTCATGGATATTCTCCGGTACATCGTCCACCAACAGCAGCGCCGGGCGTTCGGCGCGGATTAGCATCTGCTCGTTCAGCGAAACCAGCGGTTTGAGCCGATATTGGCGCAATTCGAGTTGGGTCAGTATGCGCTGTTTCAGCAGATCCGGATTGATCGGTTTGGTGATGTAATCGGCGGCACCGTGCTTCAGGCCGACGGCTTCGTCGGCGGATTCCGACAAGGCCGTGACGAAAATCACCGGGATATCGGCGGTGCCGGGGTCGGCCTTGAGCCGGCGCAGCACTTCGTAACCGTCCATGCCCGGCATTTTGATGTCCAGCAATACCAGATCCGGGCCGGGCGCGCGTGCCGCCAGCTCCAGCGCTTTTTCGCCGTTAGTAGCCGCCAAAATGGCGTAGTCCGTGCGCAGAATGCTTAGTAGCGCATGCAGGTTCTCGTTGACGTCGTCTACGATCAGGATACAGGGTTTGCGATTGTTAGATTCAAGCATGGCGATAGTACTAATTAAAAGAGGTGCTGGCGGTGATGCGCTGTTGTAACGCGGCTAAAAGGGCTAACGCTTGATCTATGTTAAATGCATCGATTTCGGCGGCGATCACGGCGATATCCGCTTCCAGGTTGCTATCCGCCGTGCCCTGGCGCAGGTCGGTGAGTAAGGCGTCGGCCGCGCCCAAATCGCTTTCCAATGCGGTGGTTAACTGCGCGATTTTCGCCGTGACGGCCTCGGGCGATAGCCGTTCGGCGACGGTGGCGGTTGGCGCGGGCGGTGGCGATAAACTATCGATGTCTGACATCACCTGCTGCAATAAATCCTGCAAGTCCTGGATCTGTTCTGCGGACGGCAGTTCCTGTTGTTTGAGTCGGGTATCGACGGCAACGATGGCTAGGTATAGCGTATTTGCACCGATGTTGCCGGCCACGCCTTTTAAAGAATGGCAATAATTTTCCGCCTGTACCAGATTGTCGGCCTGTAACAAGCGCTGTAATTGGTCGATCGCGTTGGCGTAGTGTTCGCGAAAACGCTTTAGCTGTTTACGGTAGGCGATTTCCTTGCCGCCGATGCGGCGAATGCCTTCGATCACTTGCAGACTGTGCAGACTCAATATATCGGCCGAGTAAGCGCTTTGCGCCGGCATCGGCGCGGAATGACTCGTCGCCTTTTCGGAAAAAGCGTTGGTCGCGGCGGCCGGTAGCCATTTCGATAAACAGGAAAACAAACGTTCCGGTTCCACCGGTTTCGTGACGTGGTCGTTCATGCCCGCAGCCTGACTCTCTTCGGCATCCCGAGCCATTGCCAGCGCGGTCATCGCAATAATAGGCAAGCTGGCAAAGCGTTCGCCGCCCGGTTGTCCGGCCAGTGCGCGAATACGACGCGTCGCTTCCAGACCGTCCATCACCGGCATCTGGATGTCCATTAAGACGCAGTCGTATTGCTGCTGTTGCACCATAGCCAAGGCTTCCTCGCCATCCACGGCTTCGTCAGCCTGGATATTCATACTGCGCAGCAGTTCGATAGCAAACTCGCGGTTAATGGCGTTATCTTCGACCAGCAATATGTGGCGGCCGATGAAGTTGGGCGGATGCAGCGGTTTGCTGTGTGGCAGTTCGGCTCTGCTCAGTACGTTGCCGCGTCCCAATGCCAATAGAATACTGTCCAGAAGCGACGAAGGCGAAACCGGTTTTATTAGAAAGCCGTCCACGCCGGCCTGATGTGCCAGCAACATGACATCTTCGCGGCCGTAAGCCGTCACCATAACAATTTTGGGTTGCCGAGTAATATTGGGATTGACGTGTATGCGCCGCGTCGCTTCGTCGCCATTCATGCCGGGCATGCGCCAATCCATCAATACCAGATCGAACGGTTGTTCGCCGGCGCTTTCCAGCAAGCGAATCGCGCTGGCGCCATCGCCGGCGCTATCGACCTCCAAATGAAAGAAACGCAACATCTCCGCCAGAATTTCCCGCGAGACCTCGTTGTCGTCAACCACCAGCAGGCGGATGCCTTTCAATAACGGTCCGGTCTGAGCAAACAGTTCGCGGCGGCGGGCTTCGGCTTGTTGGGCGACTCGTAACTGCACCGTGCAACAAATGGTGGTGCCATGACCCGGTTGCGAGTCTTCTATCCAGATGCGTCCGCCCATCAATTCCACCAGATGCTTGCTGATAGCCAAACCCAGACCGGTGCCGCCGAATTTTCGTGTTGTGGACTGATCCGCCTGGGTAAATTTCTGGAATAAACGGTTTTGCAGCTCACTATCCATACCGATGCCGGTATCGCGTACCGAGATTTGCAAGCTAACCGCGCCTTCCTTGTTGCTGAGCATCCTGAATGCCAATTCCACTTCGCCGCGCTCGGTGAATTTGATGGCGTTGCCGCATAGATTCAGCAAGATTTGTTTTAAACGCAGCGGATCGCCGAGCAGAGTGGCAGGGATGTTCACATCGTAGCGGATCAAAAACTCCACGCCTTTTTGCTCGGCTTGCATACCTATCGCATCGGTGAGCTGCTCGATGACTCTATCCAGGGCAAATTCGGCGGCTTCGAATTCCAGTTTGCCGGCCTCGATTTTGGAGAAATCCAGGATGTCGTTGATGATGCCCAATAGCGAGTGCGCCGCACTTTGGGCTTTAGTCAGATGGTTGTGTAAAGTCGAGGGTAAATCCTGCTTCAAGGCCAGATACAGCATGCCTAAAATCGCATTCATCGGAGTACGGATTTCATGGCTCATATTGGCCAAAAACTGGCTCTTGGCCAAGGTGGCGGCTTCCGCATCCAAGCGGGCCTGTTCCAGCTCCTGGGTGCGTGCCGTAACCAGATCTTCCAGATGGTGTCGATACGAGTCCAATTCGGTTTCCACCCGCTTTTTCTCGGTGATATCTTCTTTGATGGCCAAGTAATGGGTGATCGCGCCATCCGGCTGCCGAACCGGCGTAATCTGCGCCCACTCGATATATTCGCTATCGTCCTTGCGGCGGTTGATCAATTCGCCGGACCAGCTTTCACCCCGGTTCAGGGCTTGCCACATCTGGTCGTAAGTGAGTTGGCTGGTGTGGCCGGATTGCAGAATCCGCGGATTTTTGCTGATCGCTTCCTCGCGGCTGTAGCCGGTGACGGCACTGAAATGTTGGTTGACGTATTCAATCTCGGCATTCAGGTTGGTGATGACGATACTATTGGGACTTTGCTCCACGGCGAGCCAGAGTTTGCGCAGTTCCGCTTCCGCCTGTTTCAGTTCGGTGATGTCCGTTATCACCGCTACTCGGCAGCTGCGTTCGGAAAAATGGATATCGTGGGATCGGGAAATAATGGTTATCACCGACCCGTCCTTGCGGATATGTTGCCATTCGCCGGAATTAGCATAGCCTTGCAGGCTGGGGATTAAATCGGCGATTGCTTGTTTTTGCGTTTCCGGGTAAAGATCGGTTAATTGCAAGCGCAACGCTTCGTCCTGGTTGTAACCGTACAAGGCGGTAAATGCATCGTTCACCGCAACCAAGGCCAGGGTGCGGCGTTCGTAGATCAACATCGGCGCCGGGTTATGCGCGAACAAATGCCGAAATTGCTGCTCTATCTGTTTACGTTCGGTGATGTCGGACCAGATCAGCGATAGGTGCTTGCGGCCCCTGATCTCGATCACTTGTAGGCTGACATGGACGTTACGCAAGGAGCCGTTTTTGTGCTTGCGTAAGGTGTCGAATTGCGCGGTGCCGGCTTGCATAAAGCTTGCAGTCATGCTGGCTATCGTGGCGGGGTCGAATTCTCCCTGAATATCGGTCAGGCGCAGATTGGCGAATTCTTCGCGGCTGTAACCCAAGCTTTGGCAGGCGGCATCGTTGAATTCTATGAATTCGTAACTTTCCGCGTCGATCAGGGTGATGGCGTCGGTGGCTTGCGAGACGATGGAGCTGAATATGCGCTCGCGGTTTCCGGCTTTTTCTTCGGTCAAACGGCGGCCTATATAGCTGCAGAGCCGTTCCGCGACGGCATCGAGCAGGATGCGTTCTTCGCGCAAAAACTGGCCTTCCTGCCGGGCCGTGCGGGTCTGCAGATAGCCGACCGCGACGCTGCCGCTGTCGGTTTCGACTTGAATCGCGGCGGTCAATACATCGACGGGATTGCGGAAGTTCGCGGTGCAGTAGATCCGGCCTTGCCATTCGATGCGCGCGGCGGTGGTTTCCGGATAAAACCAGCCGCCCGGTAATAATTCCACCACGGTTTGCAGCACCTCGGGCAATGGTTTTTGTATGTCCTCGGTGGCACGAAACACCGCGTACAGACATTGTTGCTCTTTGATGCGTTCGCTCAAGGCGATCTGGGTTTCGTGCAGTTGGGTGATGTCTCGGGCTACGCCCAACACGCCGATCAATTTGCCGTCCTGGGTTTTGACCGGGGTTTTGATGGTTTCGTAGAGTGCGGTGTGTTTGCCGTCGGCATGGGTCACCCAGCTTCGCATACTCACCGGTTTGTCGTCGGCTATGACCTTAGCGTCTTGTTTGCGGTAGGCCTGGGCTCGGGTTTCGCCGATGAAATCGAAATCGGTTTTGCCGACAATTTGCTGTTCCCGGTTGCCGAATACCGGTTCGAAACTGGGGTTGCACAACAGATAAACGCCGTCCGGATCTTTCAGCCATATTTTGTCCGGCATGGCCTTTAACAGGGTACGCAACAAGTCTTCTTTTTCGGCTAAGGTGTCCAGCGCCTGCTGCCGTTCGGCAAAGTGACAAGCCAACGCCATACCCACCACCGATAAGGCAACCATGAAAAACCAATAGTTAATTTCGTGATTGTCGCCCAGGCTGGGATCGAAAAGGCCGGAACGTTGCTGTACCAGACCGAACATGGCCTGCGTGGCGGTGACGACTAAAATTAACGTGGTCGCTCGCTTGCCGAGACGGACGGCCGCCCAGCTAACGAACAAAAATATCCAGTAGCTCTTCGCGAAGCTGCCAATGCTGTCGTGAAACCAGTCTAGAAAAACCAGCTGACCCGCAAAAATATTCAGCACGATAATCGCCAGCGCTTCGCCGTATTGTTTGGTATTGCGTAAACGGCAGGCCGTGTTTGCCCAAACCAAAATCAACGGCGCGACCAAAATTACGCCCAGCGTGTCGCCCATCCACCAATAGAGCAGGGCGGACCACAAGCTGGTTTCCGCGATAGAGCCGGTAAGCAGCAAGGTTAAAGTACCTATCGCGGCCGTAAGCGAGCAGGCTACCACCCCGCCCAAGACGATCAACAACAGGTAGTCGCGCAGGGTGCGCAGAGTATGATCGAAATCTGAAACGCGGCGTAGCAGCCAAGCTCCCAACCAGGCACCAAGGGTGCTGCCGATTGATATTGCCGCCGCGCTTAACAAGGGTCTGCCTTGCAACAGGTTAACCGTCAATGCGCCCAACAGAATCACCCAGACGTAATGACGCCCGCCCAGCAAAATGGCCGACAATGCCAGCCCGCTGGCAATAAAGAACACACTGGCTCCCCCTTCGGGCGCGAAATACAGCAATGCCAATCTGGCCGTCAGCGCATAAAGCCCGGCAACGGCAAGCCATGCCAGCCACGCCGGTGCTGTATTACTAGGCATAAAACCTCCTTTTTGCTGAGTATAGCGATTGCCTGCTGGATTACGAATTTGTCTTAGGTTTATATGTGTTGCAAGTGCCGGCCAGGGTGTCATCCGTAGCGAACTTGGCATGGCTCTAACGGCCGGCCGGTCCGGCTAATAGTATGTTAGCTCGCGGGATATGCAAACTTGCTAATAACTTTGGACCGAGTTAAATCCGGTAAACCGCGGAATGGAGAGGTAAACAGGCGCGAAACTGTGCCGCCGGGGCGCTGGGAAATGACAGGCAAATTGCAAATTTATTGTCTTTTAAGGGAAAATGGCGCGTTACGCGTATTGCAATCGATTCCGCAACACGTCTGCGCTTACTGTAAAGCCGTGCTGTAAGCTTGAAACCTGACGCCGAGTTTTGACAATACCGGGGCATTTGCCGGGAAAACCAATTCATTAACTAATTGCGCAGCATCCGGAAGTCGATTGGAAAGCGATCTCGGGGTTTGGAAATATAACGGTTCAAAATGCTGGGTTTGGCTTTGCCGGAACCATAATCGTTATTGTAAATAGACGGCTGCCTTTGAGGGGCAGTCTCGCAAAGCTACTATAAAAATACAGTCAACATTCATGTCTACCAATTTGAGACACATCCAGTTAATGGACACCACGCTCCGCGACGGCGAGCAAACCCAGGGCGTGGCGTTTACGCCGATGGAGAAAGTCAGCATTGCCAAGGCCTTGTTACAGTTTTTGCGCGTTGACCGCATCGAAGTGGCTTCGGCGCGGGTTTCGGAAGGCGAGAAGGAAGCCGTCAGCCTGATCAATCAATGGGCGCAACAAGAAGGCTTTGCCGAGCGTGTGGAAGTGCTGGGTTTTGTCGATCACACCCGCAGCGTGGACTGGATCAAATCCACCGGCGGCAAGGTGATTAACTTACTGGCCAAGGGCAGCCAGAAACATTGCCGCGAACAACTCGGCAAAACTCTGGAGCAACATAGCGCCGATGTCCTGCAAACCATAGACTACGCGCATGAACAGAGTTTGAAGGTCAATGTTTATCTGGAAGACTGGTCGAACGGCTACAAAGACAGCCGCGATTATGTTTACGGTCTGATGGAGCGCTTGCAACACGCCCCGATCAGTCATTTCATGCTGCCCGATACCTTGGGTGTGATGGCGCCGGACGAGGTATTTGCGAGCTTCAGTGATATGTGTCAGCGCTATCCGGCGCTGCAATTTGATTTCCATCCGCACAATGATTATGGCTTGGCGACCGCCAATGTGATGGCGGCGGTGCGGGCCGGCGTTAGCGCGGTGCATTGCACCGTCAACTGCCTGGGCGAGCGTGCCGGCAATGCCTCCATCGCCGAAGTGGCGGTGGTGCTGCGCGATAAAATGTCTATGGTATTGTCAGTGGATGAGAGCCATTTGGTGCGCATCAGCGAGATGGTGGAAAACTTTTCCGGCAAGCGCGTTGCCGCCAATGCGCCCATCGTCGGCGCCGATGTGTTCACCCAAACCGCCGGCATCCATGCCGATGGCGACCAAAAAGGCGGCTTGTATAAAACCAAGTTGGGGCCGGAGCGCTTTTCACGCATCCGCAGTTACGCTTTGGGCAAAATGAGCGGCAAGGCGTCATTGAAGAAAAATCTGGAACAGCTGGAGTTGGATCTGTCGGAAGAAGACCAGAAAAAAGTCCTGGCACGCATCGTCAGTATTGGCGACTCCAAACAAACCATCACCACCGACGATCTGCCGTTCATTATCGCCGATGTGCTGGAAAGCAAGAGTTATCAGCACATCAAATTGCTGGCTTGCTCGATTAATAGTGGATTGGATTTGCCGTCTACGGTCAGCATTCGCGTCGAGGTAAAAGGCGAGAAACATCAAACCACTGGCGCCGGCAGCGGCGGCTTCGATGCCTTCATCGATGCCATCGGCAAGGTGCTGCAACATTACGATTACACCTTACCAACCCTGGCCGATTACGAAATCCGCATTCCCAAGGGTGGCCACACCAGCGCGCTGACAGAATGCGTGATTACCTGGGATTGCGGCAA
>CAZGUM010000088.1:0-16823 GCA_964529085.1 uncultured Methylomonas sp.
ATCAGTGAATTTCCTTGCAACATGGGGCCAACAGTCGATTTATGCAACAAAGCCCTTTCAACCATAACAGCTCAAGTTCGGTCATTTGCTTCCTATCGACATCGACCCACTAATAACCGATATGGATTGCCAAACCGCCATGTAGCGTAGCCCCCCAAATAAGCCGCACCTGAAAGCCGAGCAGGTTTTCAGCTCAAATCTGCTAACTCGTAAAGTGGTCGGATTTCGATTTCGCTTGGCCCCGGCATGGGATTTGGGCAGCGCTGTACCCAGGCAACCGCCTCGTCCATGCCCTTGACTTTCCAAAGCCAGAAGCCGGCGACCAGTTCCCGTGTCTCGGCGAAAGGCCCGTCAATGACCGTGCGACCGGTGCCATCGAACGTGATACGTTTTCCGTACATCGAAGGCTTGAGGCCGTCGGCAGCGAGCAAGATGCCGGCACTGCGCAGTTCGTCATTGAATTTACCCATCGCCTCAAGCATCTCGGACGCCCAGACCGTTGGGAGAAAGCCCTTTTCGCTGTCTTCAGTCGCCTTCACGAGCACCATTACACGCACTGTCCGTCTCCTTGTTAGATCCAGCCTGATCTTGCTGTCATTGAATCAGATGGCGTGTTTGACCACAAAGGGATCGAGCCCACCAGCCAGCCACAAAAAAAGCCTCTATTGTCTGCTATATTAGGGCTATAGCCATTTTCACGATTATCCGCAGATTTTAGAGACGTTAGTATTTTTTGAATTTTGACTATTTGGACACTGGAGCATGGATATATGAATAATTTAACGATTAAAGTGCGTTTATATTTAATTCTAGTGTGCGCAATTGGCGGATTTTTGGTGTTTGAGGCGATCAGCTTTTATCAGCTTAGCGGCATTCAGCAGCAAATCCAAACCGATATGCAGGATGTACAGAGAGGGCTAAAACATTTGAGCCAAATTCAGGCCGCCAATGTTAGTTTTAAAACCCAAGTGCAGGAATGGAAAAATATTTTGATCCGGGGTAATGATACTGACAGTTTCAATAAATATCTCAAAGGTTTTGACGAGGCCGAGAACACCGTTAAACAGACGCTTTCCACCATCGTTGCTGAAATGACCCAAGATAACTCGGCACTAGCATCGGAATTCACGTTACTGCTTAACAAACACAGCGAAATGGGCCAAAAATATCGAACGGCTCTGAATCAATTCGATAAAGAGGATATGGAGTCCGGCAAAAAAATCGATAAATTGGTTAAGGGGATGGATAGAGCGACCACTGAAGATATAACTAGGCTGGCAAATGATTTCGAACAGGGAGAATTCAAGCATATTTCCCGGCAAATCGAAATTATGGATGCCCGGTTTTCGCAAATACGTAATGCTCAACTCATTGTATTTGGCATATTGTTATGCTTTTTCGGCGGCGTCATTTTCATTACGGCCAAGCAAATCAACCGCCAAATGTCCGAATTTCATGAAACCATGCTGCGGATAGGTCAAAACAGGGATTTGACATTAAAACTCAAAGTGACCGGTGAAGACGAAATATCGATTATTGGATCGCGTTTCAACGAGTTGTTGCGAGGCATCCAAGAAGCCATTTTGCAAATGAATACGGGCGCGGATTCCGTGTCGAAATACGCGTTTCGCATGCTGGATTCGGTATCGAGCCTATCGACTTGTGTCGATACTCAAACCGACGCCACCACCGATATGGCTGCTGCCGTTGAAGAAATGACGGCCAGTATTTCCCATATTTCCAATTCGTCGCGGGAAGCTAACGCTATCTCCAGCGAATCTTCCAAACTGGCTTCCGACGGTAATTTGGTGATTGAAAAAACGATATCGGCCATGGAGTCCACTTCCCAAGGAGTCCAAGAAACGGCCAGGGTAGTCTCGCAAGTAGGCCAGCAATCGACGGAAATAACCGGGATCGTGCAAATTATTAAAGACGTCGCCGATCAAACCAATCTTTTAGCCTTAAACGCGGCAATTGAAGCGGCGCGCGCGGGCGAACAAGGACGCGGTTTTGCCGTCGTTGCCGATGAAGTTCGTAAACTGGCGGAGAAAACCACCAAGCTTACCCAGGATATAACTCAATTAGTAAGCAGAATTCACTCAAGTTCTCGCGATGCGATATCGAATATGGAAAAAGTGGTTGATGGCGTTAACGGCAATTTAGTTTGGGTTAAGCAGGCAGGTACTGCCATTTCGGGGATACGCTCCGGCAGCAAGCAGGTTGTCGAAGCCACGGAAAATATCGCCGTGGCGCTTAGAGAACAAACGGCTGTCAGCGAGAATATTGCGCAAACCGTAACCCGCATTGAACGGATGAGCGATGAAAATAATCGATCATTACTTCGTATTAAAGAGACCGCCAGCCAAATGGACCAATTGGCGAATGAAATGCATGCAATGGTCACACGGTTCAAAGTTTAAGTACTTTGAACGGCTCAACCGCCATGAGTTTCAACGTGCTATTTGTTGGGTAGAGTATCGCAAGACCAGCATTGAAAGCTTGAACTCGGTTTCTCTGGTTCCTAAACTCCAGTTTGGGAACGCTATCTCGGAAGCTCTAGCTTCCCATCTACACCCAAACTGGAAGCTGGCGCTTTCGAGGCTGTGGTTCCTAAGTCGGAGCTTGGGAACCAGAATGGTCGGTCCGGCTAGTTAACTTCAATAGGCTAGTGAAAGGTCATTCCAACTCATCATCCATCCCCAAGGCCCGCATTTCCAGGCCATCAATCTCCTGCAAGGACTTGCCGGCGATGCCTTGCAGATCGCCGTACATCCCGACCGTAGCGTTCATTACCCGTTCGATTTGCGCTTCGCGTTTGGCCCATTGTTTGGTGATGGCTTTGCGTTCCTTGTCCAAGTCTTCCTGCATCGTTGAGAAGGCTTCGACGATGGCTTCCACCCGGTGGCGAAAGCGCGGCCCGGTCAGGTATTGGTAGACCATTTCGGTTTTGCCTTGTTGACCTTCGGCGGCGAGGCGGGCCATGCCGACTTCCAGCAGGGTGTGGCGCAGCACGGTGGCGACCGGCAGGGCGGCGCGCGGGGAGGTGACCCAGATGCCGTCGATCACCTCGAAACTTTCCACGCCTTTGGGTAGGGCGTGGCTGACCAGTACGGCGATGTCGGCTTTGGCGTTGCGCTGGTCTTCGCGCAGTTTCACCAGCCAGCCGTCGCTCCAGTTTTTGGTGCGCTTGGCTTCCCAGAGGATGCTGCCGGCGGCTTGCCCGGAGCCGCCAACCACGCGTTGCAATAAGTCTCCGCCGAATTCGCCCTTGGCGACCGGTTCGATGTTGTCGAACGGAAACTTGGCGCGCAGCAGGTTTTCCAGCTCCAGTTCCTGCACTTCGCCTTGCAGTTGCTGCGAGCCTTGTTCGGCTTTTTGTTTCAGTTCTTCGATCTTTTGCTGCATCGAGGCGATGGTCTGGTCTTTTTCCATCACCCGTAGTTTCATACCTTCCTCGGCTTCGCGTTTGGCCTGGTTGCGCACTTCGTTGAGATTAGTCTGCACGCGTTTTTCGATGGTCAGTTCCAGCTCGCGCTTGGCGTCGTCCAGTTCCCGCTGCTTTTTGATCAGCTCGGCCTGGGCTTGCTGGGCTTCGGCGAGTTTGGCGTCGCGGACTTTCAATACTTCGTTCAGTTCGGCCAGTTCCCGGCTTTTGTGCGCTAGTTCGGCGGCGGTTGCCTGTTTGGCTTTGCGGGTTTCTTCCTCGATGACCCGCTGGCGTTCGGCTTGCAGTTGTTTGGCGACTTGCTGCGCGACTTGATCGTCCAGGCCTCGCTTGGCTTCGGCCAGTTGTTTTTCCTGGTCTTTAATGCCTTGTTCGCGCAGGGCGATGGCCTGGTCTTTTTGCTGCAGCTGCTGCTCGAATTGTTTGCGGGTAGCGGCCAGTAAAGGAGCCGCAAGTGATTCGGTCAGCGGTACTTGCGTGCTGCAATTGGGGCAGGTGATGGTGGCTTCGGTCATGTTGGGCGGTTTTTTGATATTTAGAAAACAGGAAATTATTCAGTGCGAAACGCAATAATCCCTCGACAGCGGTATAGGAAGCGAAAACAAGCGATTTTGCTGACTCAATTCTCCTCTCCCCAACCCACTCGATCGGGCTAGGGTGAGGGTTGTAAATCATTGATTTTAATCCCCTCATCCCGGACTTCTCCCAGAGGAAAAGGGGGGTAATTTTTAGAGGACTCTCTGAGCCTAAGCCTCTATTTTATCGGCGCTGTCTAGCGGCTAAAGCATGGTCGCCCAGGGATTCCAAGTCGGCCAAGCCATGAATTTCGCAACGGCCGCCGCGAGCGATGTAGTCTTCCCGGTAGTGGGCGATAAACTCCATCACGGTGTGATCGATCAAATCGGCAGCGCTTAAATCGAAGATCACAGTTTGGCCGTCGGCCAGGCTGGCGACCTGGCTCTTTAGCGCCAGAAAGTTGGAGAATAAGGCCGCGCCGCTGACTTTTATGATCCAGCTGTTCGGGCTGTTGGCTTGTAGCTGGTAAGAGATAGACAGCAGGTTGCCCAAGGATACGCCGCGACCGATGTGCAGCAGCAGTTTTGCGGCGATGCCGATCAGAACGCCGATCAACAAATTGCTGGCCAATATCGCGAAGATGGTAATCACGAACAAAGCCAGCTGCTCCTTGCCCAGGTCCATACTTTTGGCAAAGGCTTGCGGCGAGGCCAGTCTAAAGCCGGTATAAACCAGTAGCGCGGCCAGCGAGGCCAGCGGTATGGTCGAGATCAAATCCGGAAACAACACCACAAACAGCAAGACGAAGCCGCCGTGAAAGAAATTGGCCCAGCTGCTGCGGCCGCCGGCGTCTATGTTGGCTGAGCTGCGGACGATTTCCGCAATCATCGGCAGGCCGCCTATCATGCCGGAGACTACATTACCGATGCCAACCGCGCGCAATTCTTTATTCAAATCGGAATAGCGTTTTTCCGGATCGAGTTTATCGACGGCGGCGGCGCTCAGCAGGCTTTCCAGACTGCCGACCAGGCAGATTGATACCACGCTATCCCAAAAAGCAAACGCGCTCAGTTTGCCGAAATCCGGCAGATAAAAACTAGCCAGCAAGCTGTCCGGAAAAGTTACCAGAAAGTGCTGGGCAAACAGGATGTCCTTGGGGACGATGAACGCTGCACCCGGTTGCAATCGATCCAGCTGAAACAAATGGCCGAGCAGGATGCCGGAGGCTATGACGATGATTGGCGCCGGAATCTTGCGCAGCAAGGGCTGTTGAATCTGCGGCCAGCCGATCAGCACCACGATGCCGATCAGTGCAATCAGGCCGATCTGCGGCATGAAATAAATCAGGCTATGTGGCAAAGCCGAGATACCGGACAGGATGCTGGCGCCTGGACTTTGCACCCCGGCCATCACCGGTAATTGTTTGCTGATGATGATAATGCCGATGGCCGCCAGCATGCCGTGTACCACCGAGGCCGGGAAAAATGCCGCCAGTCGGCCGGCTTTGAAGTAACCCAGTAAGGTTTGCAAGGCGCCGGCGATGACGATAGCCGCCAAGGTGTAACGGTAGCCTGCCATTGCATCGCCGTCGCCGAGGGTTTGCACCGAGGTTAAAATTACCACTATCAAACCTGCTGCCGGGCCGGTGATGGTCAGTTGTGCGCCGCCGATGCGCGATACCAGCAAGCCGCCGACAATGGCGGAAATGATGCCGGCCATCGGCGGAAATCCGGAGGCGACAGCTATACCCAGACACAGCGGCAAGGCGATTAGAAACACCAAAAAACCGGCGATTAGATCTTGCCGCCAATGGCCGGCGTTGTTTCCTTGGGACAGCAAAGTGGGCGTCAGTGAGGATTTTGGCATCGATTCTCCGTATTTATAGTCTGCCCCGGCAGGGTATTGGGGGCGTTTTTTGCTTAATCATAACCAGTTTCATGCGAATAATTTCAAGTTTGTGGCCTTGGGTGGGAACGCGATTGCGTCCGATAATTTGGTTTTACCGCGACTTGTTGCTTGGCTGTTTCGACGGCAGCAGGTCATTCAAAGTGTTTGGGTATGGCTGCGACAGTGCGTCGCACGGACAAATAAAAACGGGCCAAGCCGCATGATTCGGGTAAAATGTGACGTCCAATTCTGGTCTTTTTAACACTGAGAACCAGCTGTTTCCAGTATCTTTTTCCCGCTTAAAATTAATGAATATGCACATCGTTGCTCGTGTGATTTTTATCTTTTTCTGTTTGCTCGCAATGCCGTTGTCGGCGGCCGAATCCGGCAACTCCAGTTTTTTGGTGTTGAATTATCACGATATTCTCGAAGAAGAAGAGCGGGTGCCGCCGTTCGATCGGATGGCGGTGAATAAAGACCACTTAAACGATCATTTTGCCTGGCTGAAAAAAAATAATTATCACGTGATCAGCGTCCAGGACTTAATGGACAGTATGCAGGGCAAAAGGTCTCTGCCCAGCAAGGCGGTGATGTTGACTTTCGACGATGGTTATTTGAGTTTTTACACGCGGGCGATGCCGCTACTGAAAAAATACAAGTACCCGGCTACTTTGGCGGTCGTCGGCAATTGGCTGGAGCAGCAAAGCCACGCCGGGACCAATAAGCCGCTGATGACGCCGGCCCAAATTCGCGAAGTGATGAACAGCGGTTTGGTCGAAATTGCATCGCACAGTTTCGATGCGCATCATGGCATCGTCGCCAATCCGCAAGGCAACGAGCAGAGCACCATTACCACTCGCCTGTACAGCAACGAATACGACGAATACGAAAAAGACGAGGACTATCGCAAACGTATTTTTCAAGAGCTGGACCGCAGCTCGGAGCGACTGCTGCAGGCTGTCGGCAAACGGCCCAGAGTGATGGTGTGGCCTTACGGCGAATACAACGAAATCGCATTGGAAGCGGCAAAAAGCGCCGGCATGCCGTTGACGATGGGCCTCAGCGACGGTACTAATACCTTGGCCGATACCGGCGTAATGAAACGCATGATCATGACCGACGATCCGTCGGCCGAAAGCTTTGCCAACATCGTTACCAATCTGCGCAAGGGTCGCGAGTTGCGGGTGGCGCATGTGGATATGGATTATATCTACGACGAGGACGAAAAACAGACCGAGAAAAACCTGGATGCGGTGGTCGAGCGCATTAAAGCCAGCGGCGCCAATACCGTTTACTTACAAGCTTTTTCCGACCCTGACGGCGACGGTAACGCGGATCAGCTCTATTTTCCCAACCGGCATTTGCCGGTGCGGCGGGATTTGTTCAATTATGTCTCCTTACGCCTGAGAAAAGGCGCCGATGTCAAAGTCTACGCCTGGATGCCGATCATGGCCTACAAGGGCGACGTGCCGTTGAAATGGTATGTGAAGGAATGGCGCGATGGCGAGCCGCAGTTATCGCGGCATGTGTATACGCGTTTATCGCCGTTTAACCCGGAAGCGAGGCAGTTTGTCGGCGAGATTTACGAAGACTTGGCCAAGCATTGCGACTTTAACGGTATTTTGTTTCACGATGACGGTATTTTGTCGGATTTCGAGGACGTCTCGCCGATGGCGATGGAGTTTACCCGCAATGTGTGGGGGTTGCCGGCGGAGTTCGATAAAATCCATGCTTCTAGCGAATTGCGTCTGCGTTGGGCGCAGTACAAGACCGAGTTGATGGGGCAGTTCACCGATTATCTTGCCAACAAAGTGCGGTTTTATCGGCCGTATATAAAGACCGCCCGGAATTTTTATTCCTTACCGCTGTTGAAGTCCTATAGCGAAGAATGGTACGCGCAGTCATTTCCGGGGTTTTTAAAACATTACGATTATGTTGCGGTGGAAGCGATGCCTTTTATGGAAGAAGCCGAAAATCCGAAACAATGGCTGACCGAACTGGTGCAAAAAACCGCGGAATATCCGGATGGGCTGGATAAAATGGTGTTCGAACTGCAAGCCGTGAACTGGAAAACTCAACAAGACATTCCGATGCCGGTGTTTACCGAACAATTTCAGTTGCTGAAAAAACTGGGTGCCAGGCATATAGGCTATTATCCGGATAATGTATTTCATGATCAGCCTAAGCTGGCGGAATTAAAAAAATACTTTCCCGTAGCGATCAAGGATTAATCGAGTAATGGAAAACTTTGTGTCTCAGGCGTGGGTGCAGCACCTTGTCGATTTGTGGTTAATAACCCGCGAACAATGGGAAGAAGTGCCCTGGTGGCAGTTCAACGAATGGTTGTCGCGTTTCGTGTTTTATTACCCGCTGTTGATGGCCTACGTCTGGATGCTGGGCGGGATGATTTATTATTTCCGCTGGGAGCGCAATCGCGGCAATGTGTTGTCCGATCTGCCGGTGTTGCCGGAATATCCGTCGGTGTCGATTCTAATTCCTTGCTACAACGAAGGCGAGAACGTCCGGGAAACCATCGAATATCTGCTGCATCAGCAATACCCTAATTACGAGATCATCGCGATTAACGACGGCAGCAAGGACAACACGCTGGAAATTTTGCACGAATTGGCTGACCAACATCCTCAAATTCGCGTGGTCAATCTGGCCAGTAATCAGGGCAAGGCTGTGGGTTTGCGTACCGCAGCCTTGCTGGCTAATAGCGAAATTCTGATCGGTATCGACGGCGACGCGTTGTTGGCGCCGAATGCCACGGCCTGGATTGTCCGGCATTTTCTGGAGGATCCGCACGTTGGTGCGGTGACCGGTAATCCGCGTATCCGCAATCGCTCCACCTTGTTGGGCAAAATCCAGGTTGGGGAGTTTTCCGCCATCGTTGGCATGATCAAGCGCGCCCAACGCTCTTATGGTCATGTGTTCACCATTTCCGGAGTTATAGCCGGCTTCAGAAAAACCGCCTTGCACGATGTTGGCTACTGGAGTCCGGACATGGTCACCGAGGACATCGATATTAGCTGGAAACTGCAGTTAGCCGGTTGGGCGATCCGTTTTGAACCCAATGCCTTGTGCTGGGTATTGATGCCGGAGACGCTGAACGGGCTATGGAAGCAGCGCAGCCGCTGGGCTCAGGGCGGGGTTGAAGTGCTGTTACGCTATTTTCGGCCGCTGTTCAGCTGGCGTTCGCGCGGTATGTGGCCGCTGTATCTGGAATGCTGTATCAGTTTGACTTGGGCATTTTTGGTGGTGGCTATGCTGGCTCTGGTACCGTTCGAGTGGTTTAGCAGCGAGCCGCAGGAAGCCTTGGAAGATCTGTCGCCGCATTGGACCAGTATGTTGTTGTGTGTGACTTGTTTGATTCAGTTTGCGGTCAGTTTGACCATCGATTCCAGTTACGAGCGCAAAAGTGGCGGTTCGGCCCAGCATTATTATTGGATGATCTGGTATCCGATCATCTATTGGCTGATCAATGTGGGCACCACGATTAACGGCTGCATTAAGGCTTTACGCAAAAAGCGCGGGCAACGGGCGGTGTGGGTGACTTTGGATAGAGGCTTGCGACAAAAATGAAAGACATCATCATCAACCAGCCGCATTTACAAAGTTTCCAGCAAAAATGCGGTTCGGCATTTATGTCGGTATTAAGCTGGGTATTGTGGCTGTATTTTTTATGGCCCTTGTTTACGCTCGGCGCCTGGCTAATGGGTTTGAAAAGCCTGTCCGACGAAATTCGCTGGTTCGGCGGCTATAAGACCTTATTGGAATTATTACAGCTGTACGGCGAGATTGTGGCGATTATTGCTGTCGTTTGGCTGTTTTGGACCGTATATCTGTCCTGGTTGCACTCTAGTGTGGCGCCCAAACGCACCGCGCCGGTTACCGATCAACAATTGACAACCACCTTTAAAGTCGATGCGGCACAGTTGTCGACGGCGCGAGCCAGCAAAAAAATAACCGTTCACTTTGACGATCACGCGGTTATTACCGAGATAAATTCATGATAGTCGCAACGGAGATGTCGCGGTTCTGATTTTCGCGGGGTTGGTGTTACACTGGGCAAGGCGTATTCAAGGACTTATATTATGCAACTTGCTATTACAGTGTTGGGCAACAAGTCCAACGGGTTTATCGCGGAGATCTTGGCGGCGCTAAGCGCTTGTCAATGTAACGTATTGGAGTTGCGCACTTCCAATCTGACCCAAATTACGGCGGCTTATTTTCTGATCGCCGGTAATTGGAATCACATTGCCAAGCTGGAAGGCATGCTGGAAGCGATAAAAGTGCGTTTTGAAATTCAGATGACTTTTTTGCGGCCGGAGCAAAGCTCGCCAGTGCTGGAAGGCGTGCCCTATACGCTGGAAACCATTTCCATGGATAAACACGATGTACTGTTCGCTGTGACATCGTTTTTATTGGAACGGGGCATTTGTATCGAAGAAGTGACAGCCAGTCGCCATCAAGCCGCATTTTTTAATACGCCGGTGTTTTCCACCAAATTTGTGTTGCTGGTGCCGCCCGAAGTGAGAATTCTATCGCTACGCGAGGAGTTTTTGGATTTTTGCGATAACTTGAATATCGACGCCATTCTCGAACCCATCAAAAGGTAACCTCATGAGCTTAGCTACTCTCGGTAACGCCGTTGCCGATTTCGAAATTCCCGCCACCGGCGAAAAGACTGTCAAACTTAGCGACTATCGCGGCAAAAAAGTCGTATTGTATTTTTATCCGAAGGACAACACGCCAGGCTGCACTCAAGAGGGTCAAGGATTCAGGGACAATATTGAACAGTTCAATCAATTGAATGCCGTTATTCTTGGCGTATCGCGTGATAGCGTAAAAATGCATGAAGGCTTTAAATGTAAGCAGGAGTTTCCTTTCGATTTATTGTCGGATCAAGAAGAGAGCCTGTGCCAATTGTTCGATGTCATCAAAATGAAAAACATGTACGGCAAGCAAGTCCGGGGCATAGAACGCAGTACCTTCGTTATCGACGAATCCGGTGTGTTGATCAAGGAATGGCGTAAGGTTCAGGTCAAAACCCATATCGCCGACGTGTTGAGTTATCTGCAAAACCTCGGTTGAGCATGTCTCCGGGCGGGCCCTAGCGCCATGTCCATCTCTATCGATTTGTAATCTACCGTAGCGCGCCTGTCGGGAAAGGCAATTTTTCGGCAACGCCTTTTATCTTGTTGGGCGTCAGCGATTAAACCCTGCGTCCCGCTCAGGATTGTTTAATGCCGCGGTTTTGGCGATAATGATCACGGTTTTTAATCATTTGGGCGAAACACATGAACGAAATGCTGTCCTCAGGGATTGAGCTAATGCTGTTAGGCATGGGTATGGTGTATGCGTTTTTGGCCATGCTGATAGTCGCAATCAATGTGATGTCCAAGCTGGTTCGTCGCTATTTTCCGGAAATACCGGCCAAATATCCGGAACAACCCATCGTCGCTGGAAACGATAAAGCAGTCATCGCTGCGATTACCGCTGCAGTCCATCAATACCGCAAAAAACACAACAACGGATAGATATACCCACAAGGTAGCAGTACTCGACCCAAAAAAGTCTTTAGGAGAAAAGAGTGGAAAAGGTAAATAAGCCCCTAGGAATTACTGAGGTGGTATTACGTGATGCCCATCAGTCAATTCTGGCGACCCGGCTGCGTATCGAAGACATGCTGCCAATTTGCGAGCAGCTTGACCAAATCGGTTATTGGTCGATTGAATCCTGGGGAGGCGCCACCTTTGATGCCTGTATTCGCTATCTAGGCGAAGATCCTTGGGAACGACTGCGCTTATTGAAAAAAGCCATGCCCAACACGCCGCAACAGATGCTGTTCCGGGGGCAGAATATTTTGGGTTATCGGCACTATGCCGACGATGTGGTGGATAAGTTCGTCGAACGTTGCGTGGTCAACGGTATTGACGTATTCCGTATCTTCGATGCGATGAACGATATGCGAAATATCGATCGGGCTATCAAAGCTGTACTGAATACCGATGCCCATGCTCAAGGCACCATCTCTTATACCACCAGCCCGGTACATACCATTAAAAAGTGGGTAGAGCAGGGCAAGCAAATCGAGGACATGGGGGCGCACTCCATCTGTATTAAGGATATGGCCGGATTGTTGACCCCCTACGATGCCTACGAGCTGATCAGCAAACTGAAAAAAGCCGTGGCAATTCCAATTCACATGCAATGTCACGCCACCACCGGTTTAAGCGTGGGTACGTATATCAAGGCCGTGGAAGCCGGTGTGGATAACGTCGACACCGCGATTTCTTCGCTAAGCATGACCTATGGTCACAGTCCCACGGAAACCATCGTCGCGGCGATGGCCGGGCAGAAGCGCGATACTGGTTTGGATTTGATCAAGTTGGAAAAAGTCGCGGCTTATTTTCGCGAAGTCCGTAAAAAATACGCTCAGTTCGAAGGCAGCTTGAAAGGCGTTGATGGCCGGATTCTGGTTTCGCAAGTGCCTGGCGGCATGCTGACCAATATGGAAAGTCAATTGAGGGAGCAGGGCGCGGCGGATCGTTTCGACGCGGTGTTGCAGGAAATTCCGCAGGTACGAAAAGACCTGGGGTATATCCCGCTGGTCACTCCAACCTCGCAAATCGTCGGCACCCAGGCGGTGCTGAACGTACTGGCAGGCGAGCGTTATAAAACCATCAGCAAGGAAACCGCCGGCGTATTGAAAGGTGAATATGGCGCGACACCGGCACCTGTAGATAAAGAATTACAGGCACGGGTGCTTAACGGTGCCGAGCCGATCACATGCCGACCGGCGGATTTGCTGGAAGCCGAGATGGATAAACTGATTGCCGAAGTGAAGGCTAAAGCGGCCTCGGAGGACGTCAAGCTTGCGGATAACGTCGAAGAGGATGCGTTAATCGATGGTCTGTTTGCGCAGATTGGTTGGAAGTTTATTCAAAATCGCGGAAATCCGGCGGCTTTCGAACCGGTGCCGGGATTGGAGCTTGCGCCTGCACCGACGCCCGCGGCGGTTACGCAGTCCAGCAATTCAGCCGAGACTTACACGGTTAACGTCGATGGCAAAAACTATCATGTGGCGGTTGCGCCCGGTGGCGCGGACATTGTCGTTAAGCCTGTAGTTGTTCAACCGGTTTTGGACAGCGGCCCAATGCTCGCGGCTACGGCACCTATCGTCAGCGGCAGTGGCGTAGTCGAATCGCCGCTGGCCGGCGTAGTATTGAAAGTGAATGTCAATGTAGGCTCTCATCTTTCCGAGGGCGATGTCGTGCTGATTATGGAGGCGATGAAAATGGAAACCGAAATTCGCGCCAAAGTCGCGGGTATCGTCAGTGCGGTGAACGTTCGTCAAGGTGATTCCGTAGCGGTAGGCGATGTGTTGGTGACGCTTTAGCTAAGTCGGTCGCTTTCAGTTCGATAGCGATTGCGCCAATATCTTTTAGTCTTGGTTCGGCCATTCCGATCAATCAACCGATTTAATACAAATACTTCATGGAAAATCTTAGACTGTTGTGGGAAAGCACGGGTATTTATAACGTCACCGGGCCGCAAATCACTATGATGGCAGTCGGCTTTTTGCTGCTGTATCTTGCCATCAAGAAAGGCTTTGAACCCCTGCTGCTATTGCCGATAGGTTTTGGCGCGGTGTTGAGTAATATTCCTGTGGCAGGCATGATAGACGAGGGCGGCATTCTGTATTACATGTACGGCGGCATCAAGGCCGGTATATTTCCGCTCTTGATTTTCATGGGGGTCGGTGCGATGACCGATTTTGGACCAATGCTGGCCAATCCCAAAACTTTGTTTTTGGGTGCCGCCGCCCAATTCGGTATTTTTGCGACCTTATTCGGCGCTCTGGCATTGAACGCCATTCCGGGGATGGATTTTACGCTTAAGCAAGCGGCGGCGATTGCGATTATCGGCGGTGCCGACGGCCCGACCGCGATCTATGTTGCCTCCAAGCTAGCACCGGAATTGTTGGGCGCGATTGCAGTGGCCGCTTATTCCTATATGGCCTTGGTGCCTTTGATTCAACCGCCCATCATGCGTGCATTAACCAGCGAACAAGAGCGGCGGATAGAAATGCAGCAGCTCAGAATTGTGGGTAAGGCGGAAAAGATCGTGTTCCCGCTCATGCTGCTGGTATTGACCGCCATGTTACTGCCGTCGGCTGCACCACTGGTCGGCATGTTTTGTCTGGGTAATCTGATGAATGCTAGTGGCGTGGTGGACAGGCTGAGTAAAACAGCGCAGAACGAATTGATCAATATCGTCACGATTTTCCTGGGGCTATCGGTCGGCTCCAAACTCAGTGCCGAGGCGTTTTTAAAAATGGAAACCCTGGGTATTCTAGGCCTGGGCGCGGTTGCGTTTTCCATTGGCACCGCCAGTGGCGTGCTGATGGCTAAAGTGATGAACCGTTTTAGTAGTACGCCAATCAATCCGCTGATTGGCGCCGCCGGTGTTTCCGCGGTGCCCATGGCCGCTCGGGTGGCAAATAAGATTGGCTTGGAAAGTAATCCGCATAACTTCTTGTTGATGCACGCCATGGGGCCGAACGTGGCGGGTGTCATTGGTTCTGCGGTGGCGGCGGGGGTGTTGTTAAGCTTAGTTCGTTAGGTCTTAAGCTCATCGAAAATTCTTTATGTGTGCTGAGTCAGTCAAGGATAAGCCTATCAAGGTACTTTGGCTGACATCAAGTTATCCTCGCAATAGGGACGATAGTGCTTCTGTCTTCTTGCGCTATTTAGCGGAAGCGCTGGCAAACCGGAAAGTTAGTCTTCATATCCTCTCACCGGATCATCCGGAAATCTTAGCCACTACGCAACCTGACGGTATAGTCTGCCGCCATTTTCGTTATTTTTGGCCGCGTAAACTTCAGATGTTGGCCTACGGTTCGGGAATTTTACCTAACTTGCGCGCCGCGCCATGGCTGCTATTTCAGGTACCTTTTTTCATCCTATCCATGTTTATTACTGCGGCCTCGATTATGGTTATCCAGCGGCCGTCGTTGATACACGCCCACTGGATTTTTCCGCAAGGCACGGTGGCGGTATTGCTAGGCAAACTCTTCAGAATCCCGGTATTGGTTACCGCCCACGGCGGTGACGCCTTCGCGTTACGAGGTAGTATATTAGGTGCTATCAAGCGCTGGACGATAAAGCATTGCGCTGCTTGGACCAGTAACACCAATGCGACTGCCTATGCCGTAGGCCCGGATCTGCCCAAGCCGCATATCATTCCCATGGGCATTGATCATCGAAAGTTTGCCTCTGGAAACGCCAAAAACCTGTTCCGATCCAACGAGCCACGAAAATTTATTCTTTTATTCGTAGGGCGGTTGGTTGAAAAAAAAGGTACTGCGAGTTTGCTGCTGGCCTTCGCCAAACTGTCGGAAGAATTACGCAATCGAGGGGAGTGTTGGATCATTGGCGATGGTGCTGAGCGTGATCGGCTGGAGATATTGGCGAAGGCATTACAAATCGCCGATAAAGTGATTTTTCACGGCAAGTTACCCAATAGCAGCTTGCCGGACTACTACGCGGCTGCCGATCTGTTTATCGCACCGTCCATCGCCGATTATAAAGGTGATACCGAAGGGCAGGGTGTAATTTTGTTGGAAGCTATGGCCAGCGGAACGGCGGTGATCAGTACCTTCACCGGTGGTATCGCAGAGATCATTGAGCATAAAAAAAACGGCTACTTAGTCGAGCCGAATAATCCGCAACAGCTTGCTGATTCAATTGCCGAATTAATGTTGGACGAAAGGCTGCGCCAGCGTTTGGCTGAAACAGGGCAATTGGCCGCGCAAACGTATGATTGGCAGCTTATAAGCGAAAAATTTGAGAACTTATATCGATAGCGACTGCAGTATGTGCATTCGTGAGATAAATTTAGGATTTGCCCAAGAATGTGTGCGCAATTTTCAAACTATTGGCTACTACCTGGTGCATGTCGTAATAAATATATTGCCCGCAACGACCTATAAACGTGATATTTGACAGTTTTTCAGCGTCAGCACGATAGCGGCGGTATAAGTTTTGTGGTGCGCCGTCTACCGTCTTGACTGGATAGTAGCGCTCATAATTGTTGTCTTCATAACTGCAGGGTATTTCTTTAGTTAATAATGCTGTTTTGGTACCCAAATCGCACCCCGGATACAGTCTCCAGTCGGTTTGGCGGGTATAAACTCCATCGTCGGTAAAATTGATCGTTGGCACCGGTTGTTGGTGAGTGTTGACGGTTTCGTGGACAAATTTTATTGAACGGTAGGGTAGTGCGCCAAATTGCTGATTAAAATAGACATCAATGGGCATCGAATTGAAGATATGGTAAAAATCGGCTTCCATACTCTTATCAAACTCGTAGCCTAGCCTTATTTCAATATTCGGATGATCCAGCAAGTTGTTGAACAAGCCCAAATAGCCATGCTTGGGTAATGCTTGGATTTTGTCATTGAAGTAATTGCAATTATCGTCGTAACGGACCGGTAATCGCTTTAACACCTCGGCAGGTAATTCCGCCAAGTCTATACCCCACATTTTTCGGGTATAACGACCAAAAAACAATTGCGTTAGCTCCGGGCCGTACAATGATTCAGCGATTTGCAGCGCGTTGGCTGGATTGTCGTGATGGCAGCGTATCGTATCCAAAAACGCTTTTACGGTGGCCTCGTTGCTTAATTGTTGTCGGTAAATACGATTGATTGTTAGCCGGTTAATTGGCAGTGGTACGTAGCCGGTATTTTCGACCCAAGCCTCGACTCGATGAGTGTAAGGAATCCAATCCGTAAAACGCGATAGATAGTCGAAAATCCCTTGGTCATTGGTATGGAAAATATGCGGGCCATATCTATGTATTCGCAAATGCAGCTTATCATTAACCGGATCATAAGCATTGCCGGCAATGTGATCGCGACGGTCAATTACGAGTATCTGATAGTGTCCGTTGTCAGCTAGTTCAC
>CAZGUM010000089.1:0-2099 GCA_964529085.1 uncultured Methylomonas sp.
TGTAACTGAGCAGGCCGACACGAAATTGGGTGGTCATTTTCGGAAGTGGCTAACGCTTGAGATGAGCGGCCGCTGCCGGCTTGGCCCCGCGCGGAAGATGATAAGCAAGACTGTAGCGCGGGGCCAAGCCGGTAGCGGTCCGCTCGAGCGAAGGGTTAGGCGTCGGGGCGTATGGCATGGCCTTCATTGTTGAACGGTGTCCACGAAGATGCAGAAACGGCAAAGGACTACTTTGCATCGCAGTTGCCAAAGATCTGGTGGGCGACGTGGGACAGCTCGAACTGGTTACAGCCACGGCGATCTATGCCACCGCTCTCGTTGGGCGATTCGCATTCCCAGCCTTCCTCGACATCAGACCAATAGATGACTTTGCCTTCATGCTCAGCGACCACAAAGACGAACTCTCCCGGTGAATCGAGGACTGGCGCCTTTCTCAATGGCACGACCATGGTTTCAAAGCGAACCCGATGACTTGGCGTCAATCGTGTGATTGCTGTAGCAAGAAGAGTCTCGACTTCCTCTTTGGTTGCCGGAGCCCACGGTTCCATGCGACGCCTAACGTAAAGCTAAGCCGACCGATGGAGCGTAGCGGAAGCGGGTCGGCTTGAGCGATATGTTAGCTCTTATTAAACTCATAATTGTTATCTCCAAGAGTCAATATTGTGTGAATTCCCCGATTCATTAATTCCATTGCTAAGTTGGCAGGCATTTCTCGATCACTAGGCAAAAACGAAATATATATTTCAATGCCTCCATAAAAAACTAGGAGCAGCAAATAAATCCCAAATTGGTCTGGCTGTGAAAACTGATAATAAAAAACTTCTTGATTTTTACCAATTCGATTAATCCCGTTTAGATCAATAGATGCTCTATCTTTTATGAAACGTACAAATGTTTTTGCATTTACTTCATCATGATGCAAATATCCTAACAGGATTTTTAATTTGCCGTTAAACCGATGTCCAAAGTGATGAAAGTGAAGACCGTGAGCAATATGTTCGAAGCACTTCTCTAGCCGTACTCTATCTGGAGTACCCCAAATAATCTCATAAAATTTATTATCAGCGGCTTCATGAATGTAATGTTTCTTTTTAATAAATGCCTTATCAATAAGTCGTTTGGAACTTCGCCGGATAGCTCTGTCAACTTTGCCAAATTTGTGCATGTACCCAATGGAATTATTCCCAAAGATACCAGCCAGACTTACCATAAGAAACTCATCATCATGCGATTTTTGTGAATTGTGAACATCGCATGAAGGGACTGTAATAAGGTCTTTTCTATAATTATCTCCCCCCATATCCTTACTTTCAGGAAAAATACATTTTGGGGGTACATGCTCCTTTGATGTAGCTCTATTGCTACACATATAGCAAAATTCTTGTTCTAAAAATTCCATTGTACCTTAAAGCTAACTAGAATTAGACGTCCTAAATGACGCAAAACATTGCGTCAAACATTGGGCTAATCGGATTGTTAAATAAAAAATTCATATTTACGGCAATGTTTTATAAAAATTTAGCCAATCCCAATCTACCGGACAAATACGTCAAATTCCGGAGCCAAGTATTTTCGATGACAGTATTATGCAGCAGCCTAACGGCAAAGTCATTCCCTCAAAATTTTTAAACCACCCGCCCGCGTAGGGCGCAATAACCAGCGGGCATTGCGCCGTATTTCTATGGCCCCGGCGCCAAGTCGGACAAATTGGTATTCTGCTCGCTCAACGACCAACCACCCCCCAAGGCTTTATACAGCTGCACCTGAGCAACCAGCACATCCAGCCTGGCCTGCACTCGGCTGTTTTCGGTGCTGAGATAAGTGGTCTGGGTGTTTAACAAGGCTTGATAGTCGATGGCGCCCAGCCGGTAGCGTTCTTGGGAGATGTTGTAAGCCAATCGGGCTTGCGCGGCGGCGGTTTCCTGGGCGGTCAGGCGGCGGCTGGAGTTGTTGTAAATGGCGGCGGCGTCTTCGACTTCCTTAAACGCGGTCAGCACGGTTTTGCGATAGGTTTCCGCCAACTCGGCATTTGCGGCCAGCGCATTGCTTAATGCGCCTTCTAAACGGCCGCCTTGAAACAAGGGTTGGGTCATGCCGGC
>CAZGUM010000089.1:2199-16517 GCA_964529085.1 uncultured Methylomonas sp.
AATCCGAAAATCCTCTGTTTGATGGCGGGCAATCAGTAAGTCGGTAATTGCTTGTTGGATGGCGTCGATCTGCGATACGTCCTTCACCCAGCACCGTGCTGTCGCCCAGATATTTCTGGCCGAATAGCCGGTCAGTTCTGTGCTGATCACCACAAACAATGCGTCGTCGCGGTCGCTGCCCTGGGCGTCGGGGCTTTTGGCGGCCATCACGCCGATGACTTCGAACGGGATATCGCCGATCCTCACATAGAGGACTGCCGGGTCTTCGCTGTCCACGAACAGTAGTTTGCGCACTGTGCCTTGCCAGCGCTGTTCGCCGGCCCCCTGTGTGGCGAGTTACACCGGCATGCCGGAACGCAAGTGCATCGTGTAAGCTTCCGCAATCTGGGAGCGCACCGTCATCCTATCCAGCTTGGCCAGTTGCAAATGGTCGGTGTGGTTTGGTTGGCGTGTTGCGGCTGCTCGCCAAAATACCAACCGTCAACGACGATAAAGGCAATCGCCGTTAAAACGCCTAGCCAGCGTGAGCGGCGGCGGTTGTAACATAAAGCTATAGGTTTGGGTATGGCTTGGTTGGCACTCGTAAGGGGGGCGAGGGAAATGCGTGTTCCCAACCAGTAGTAGTGGCGAAGGTTGCGGTTTGCAGGAGCTTATTACCCGCTGTCAAATCAACTTCGGTAGTTTCGGGCTAATGACCGAAAGGAATTACACTGACAGATGTTTCATCTGCAATTTTGTTTGGTAAGCCGGCAAAACGTGAGGAAAGGTAAAGCTTGGTAAATTCTCTCGGCAATCGCAAGGGATAAACTAGACTATCGATATTTCCCTTTCGCTTGAACCACGAGCCGATTTTTTGCTGGGATTCCGCCAGATTGGTAGCCGTTCAATGAACGTTCGTTGGATTTGTACTAGAATCACAGCTCTGTGTGTTTGCGTCGCCGAGGGATATAGGCCTTTGTCGAAACGCTATGAGGATCAGCAAAGCGGGGTTTTCGCAGTCTATGGTGTAGAAAATTCTACTTGTCTAAGCAATCAATCGGATAACGGTATCTAGCTGAAATGTTTTTTAAGAATTGGTGGCCTTTCCGTCGCAAGCAAAAAAATCAAGCAAGGAAAGACGATTCTTTTGATGTGAATCAACGGGTGTATACGCCGGTTACCCAATTGAGCGTCGGCATGTATGTGATTGAATTGGACAGGCCATGGCTGGATAGTCCGTTTCTGTTTCAAGGCTTTGAATTGGAAACAGAAGACGATATTCGTGCGGTAAGAGACGTCTGCGAATATGTCTATATCGACGCCACTCGCAAACGAAAACGTCCGGCGCCGAGCAAAAGCGGGCAGGAGAGTCTTCTAACCGAAAATAATATCGATTTTAGTCTTCCGCCTCCGGCCAAGCTGAGCGTTTTCGAAAAAGAATTTACCCGCGCGGAAAATACCTACGAAGAAGTGGGCGTTTTGGTATCCGACTTTATGGAGAGAATTGCCAACGGTGAAGGGATCGATACTAAGGCGGCAAAAGCCGCCGTTGCGGAATGCGTTAACAGCATATTGCATTCGCCGGATGCATTTTTGTGGCTTAGCCAGTTAAAAAATAAAGACAAATACACCGCTCAGCATAGTTTAAATGTGTGCGCGCTATCGATTGTGCTGGGCAGGTATTTGAATTTTTCCACCGCGAATCTGAACAATGTCGGCTTGTGCGGCATGATGCACGATATGGGGAAAATGCTGGTGCCGTTGGATATTCTGAATAAGCCCGGCAAGCTGGAGCCCGACGAAATGGAAATCATGCGTTCGCATGCGGCGCTTGGCTATGAACTGCTGAAATCCAGTCACGATATGTATCCGGGCGCTATCGATACCGCCTACACTCACCATGAAACGTTGGACGGTAAGGGGTATCCGCGGAAAATCGGTCAAAAAGGCATTTCGCTGTTTACCCGAATGGTGACGATAGTGGATATGTACGATGCAATTACCAGTGATCGGGTCTATCAAAAGGGCAGAACTCATTTGGAGGCAACCAACATCTTGGCCAATATGGCCGGTTCGCAACTCGACGAGCGTTTGGTGATTAAGTTTATCGAATGTCTGGGGGTGTATCCGCCGGGCAGTATTGTGATGATGACCAACGGTTGTGTGGCGATTGTAATAGAAGTCAACGAATTACAGAAACTGCGACCAAAAATCATCATTCTGCTCGACGCTCACAAACAACGCGTGCCGGAGAAAATTATCAATCTTGCCGATATGTTACTCGACGAAAATGGCAAGGTGCTAACCATAAAAGGCATTGTAAAAGCGCAAGATTACAATATCGACATCGGAAAATATTATCAGCAAGGCGTTTTACAACGTGGTTTTGCCAATGACAAATGATGGCAAGCGTTTTAAATCGACAGTTCGACTTTAATCGGCCGATCAAAATAGGCGTTAGACAATCCGGCGGACCTTGTTATAAACTCTAACGGCTAGATCGCAACGTCTAGTACGTGAAGGGTTGTTTTAAACAGCCTGCTTCCATTTTTTATAATCGCTGCCATAGCTACCAACACCAAAAAGGAGTTTATATGCCTCACTGTCAAAATCCGATTAAATTTTTGCCGATTGGACTTTGTATTCTTGGCTTTGCCGTCCATAGTAACGCACAGGCTTCGATATTTTCCGAAACCGGTTCGATTTCATCCACCGGCGGTGTCAACGAAATCATCTATTCTCCAGGGTACAATTTTTTGATCGCTCGAAATTCAGGCAGTGCAATAAAAGCTTTCGATCTTGCCAGTGGCGCAAGAAAGACTTGGTTTGCTCAATCGTCGGTTACGGATTTGGATTTGAGCCCCAGCGGCCGTTTTGTCTATGCTGCTGATTACGGTGGCGAAAACATTGGCTATGGTACGCCGGCATCCCAACATTATGTTTATCGCATTGATTTAGCCACTAAAACCGTTCAGGCTAAAACTACCGATCAAGTAGCCGGACGCATTGAGGCAATTTCCGATAACCAGTTTGTTTTGAGCTCTCTAGACCAATGGGTCACTTTGTCGTCTAATACTTGGGGTGGCGGTAGCGCGACCCAAACCAATTCCACTTACTGGGCGTCGTTTTATTACGGAGACATCGAATACGACGCCAACAGTCACCGCATTTTGCATGGGAGCTCCGGCTCAAGTTCACAAGAAATCGGTGCGATAAAAATTAATGGGAGCAATTTTACGCATCAGGAAGGTTCCGGGATGTACGGTTCCGCTCAAGGGTATGGCGGCAGCGTCGTGTTATCAACCGACAGCAGTTCGTTATATTACGGCGCACTGCAAGTCGATGCACTCGATGTATCTTACAACCAGCGCGTGTTCCCGGAAATTATCTACGCAGCCACGGGCCACTATGCGTTTGGCGCTGAACATTATTACGATGCGGTAACAGGCGCCTTATTAGGTTCTCTGGGATTTTCTACCTCGGTATACGGTTTGAATCCGAACGGTGACGACTTTTGGGCCTTTGACGGCTCCACCAACTCCCTAAGGCATTTTGAGCTGGCTGCCGTGCCGTTACCTAGCGGCATGGTATTGTTTAACTCCGCATTGGCGCTTATGGCTCTGGTAAGCCGCCGACGGTTCCTTAAAGCATAAACAAATCAGGCCCGCATGCACACGACGTTTATGTCCATGCGCGGCCACACAATGCCAGCAAGTTGGTGGCGTCCTGGACGAGAAAAATTACGCAAGGAAGAAACCGGGCCGCAGGTTTTACATGTCGGCCATGGCTAGTTTGCCGGCTTTTCGGTGTTCCGAGTTACCGGCTTGATTTTATCGATCAGTTTGACCGGGCTACCTTCACGCAGTTTATCCGCGCCTTCGGTTACCAGTTTTTCGTTCGGCGCCAAGCCTTCCAGAATCGCGACGGTTTCGCCGTCTGTCGGTCCGGTTTTTATCTGCCGCACCGTAACGCTATTGTCGTCCTTCACCAGATATACGAATGGGCCGTTGGCACCGTGCTGGATCGCCGTGTTAGGCGCCAAAGTTGCCGAGCGTAAGGTGTCCAGGCGCATTTTGATGTTGACGAACTGGTTGGCAAACAGGGTACGGCTCTCGTTACCGAACTGAGCTTTTAATTTCAGTGTGCCGGTATTGGCGTCGATCTGATTGTCCACTGCCAGCAGTTTGCCCCTGGCTAGTTGTTGTTGACCGGCCCGGTCGTAAGCGTCGATATCTATGGCATCGCCGGAGTGCCAGCGCCGCATCACGGCCGGGATCACATCTTCCGGCACAGTGAATATCACCGAGATTGGCTGCAGTTGCGTGATGATTGCCAGGCCGTTTGTATCGCCGGCGCGGATCATATTGCCTTGGTCAACCAGCCGCAAACCTATGCGGCCGGATACCGGTGCGGTGATGCGGGCGTAATTCAGTTGCAATCTGGCGTTGGCGAGTTGGGCGCGGTCCATCTCGACAGTGCCGCGATATTGTTTGACCAGCGCGGCTTGGGTTGCGGTTTGTTGGGCGGCGATGGAATCCTGCTCCAGCAAGGTTTGATAGCGGGCCTGATCGATTTCGGCGTTTTTCAATAGTGCTTCGTCGCGCAGTAATTGCCCCTCGGCTTGTTGCACTGCAACCTGATAGGGGCGCGGGTCGATTTCGGCCAAAAGATCGCCTTGGCGCACGACTTGCCCCTCGGTAAAAGCCACCCGTATCAGTTCTCCATCGACTCGCGAACGCACAGTAACAGTATGCAGCGGTGTGACAGTACCCAGTCCGTTAAGATAAATCGGCAGGTCGCCTTGCCTGGTTAACGCGATCGCGACGTTAATCGGGGCGTTTTGGAATTTGCCGGATTTGGCGTCTTGCGGATGTTCTTGATCGGAGCCGGCTAGAAAATAATAACTGACGGTGACAAGAATCAGCCCTGCAAAACCCGCTCGGTACCAAAGTTTGCCCGGCGCCAATGCCGTTTTATCCGGATCCTTGTTCATTGCTATGCGTATTGGGGTGAGTTTGTTCCGGCCTGATACCGGAAAGCCGAATCGATCGGCATAACTAAAAAAGGCATCCTAAAGATGCCTTTTCGCGGATTGCCGGCCGATGCCGCGTAAATCAATCGTAATGGTAGTGCTTGCGCAAGGGCTTGACCACTTCCCATTGGCTGTCCAGACCGGCATGAAACACAACTAAGTCGCCGGGCAAAATCCGCACCGGTTCGCCGCCGACAGGCGTAACAAGAATTTCGCCTTCCAATATATAAGCCGTTTCCGTTTCGTCGAAATCGATGGTGAACGTGGAAATTTCTTTTTCCCAGATCGGCCAGCTTGATACGCCTAGCTCTTTTAAACGATCTTCGCTAGGGTTGTGTTCAACAGTAATTTGACTCATGGATTTCCTGTTTGCATAAAGTTTATTGAGCGGCAAATTCTAGCATTGTTGCCGCTTTGCAGCTACGACTCGGACAAATCATCCGGCAATTGTTTTGGATCGTCCGCCCGTCGCAGCCTATTTACCCGCTCGAACCCCAAGGAATCGCGGTCGTGGTCGTTTTCCAGTTTAGGTTCGCTTTGATGGTAGAGCTGAAATTCTGTCACGGAATTTATGGTGGTGAGAGTCGGTTCCTTATTCAGATAATCGCTGAGCCAGACCACGAGTAAAGCTATCGCCAAACTGGCGATGGCGGCAATGCTGCCTTCCTGACCGTAATCGGGTTTTACCGGTTTATCCGGCAGCGAAGCCCAATCGACCACATCCAATTGCGGATTGCTTTGGCGTTGTTTGACGTCGATCTCAATCAGCCGCTGTTTAGTCTGTTGAAACAATTCTTCCAATTTGACCAGTTCTTCTTGCATGGCTTTATGCTTGGCGAACTGATTGGTGTAATCGGCGGCTTTTTGTTTATGCTCGGCCATTTGCTTTTGAATGGTCAACACGGTGCGATGCGCCGCGCCGTAGGCATTTTCGGCTTCCTGGAGTGCGTAAGTACTGCCGACTTGTGCCTTGCTGCTGATTTTTTGGTCCAACTCGGCCAACTGGTTTTTTAAATTACGCAAGGTGGGGTGAAATTCAATGTATTCGTCGGTATATTGGTTGCGTTGCGCTTCCAGGCGTTCGCGCAGACGCTCGGCTTTCTCGGTCAATACCGCCAGACTTTGCGAATCGGCGTCCGGCACCACTGCTTTACCTTCGGCGATAGCCGCTCGGATGGCGTCCAGCTTGGCTTTAGCTTTGGCTTCTTCTTCCAATGCCGTGTTTAGGGAGTTATTCAAGCCTTGTAGACGGGCGTGAGCTTCGTTGTCGGTGCTTTCCACGGAAACGATATTATTCTCCAGCCTGAATGTTTCTATTTCCCGCCGCTTTTCATGCAATTGCTGTTCGAGTCGGCTTACCTCGGCGCTTATATTTGCCGTGGCTTTTTCGGTAATCTCGGTGATGTAATTGGCTCGGATGTGTTGGTAGGTTTTTATCCAGGTATCCAAGGCGAGCTGCAAGAATTGGGGATGCTTACCCTCGGCCGCAAGTTGTACCAGATTGGTGTCTGCTACCGGTTTGACCTGGAATAAGGCTTTCAATTCATTAACGGATGGGGGCGGGGCGTTTTGCTGCTGCTTAAGCGCTTCGACCGTCTTTTCTAATACCGGTTGTCCCAGCAAAACCTGTTTTTGGATGTTCACGTGCTCAGGGTCGGCATCCGCATGGGTTTGATCGATATCGGTCGCCGCAGTGGTCAAGACCAAGGCTTGGCTTTCGTATATCGCCGGTTGCAAAAATATATACGTTTCGGAAATGAGCAATAAGGGTAAAAAAACCAATAAAAATAAGCTTCTGCGATTTATATGATGTGGCCAGGGCAGCTTCTCCGGTCTGTAAAAATCGTCTCCGACGATTCGGAAATCATTACGATATGGAAACATCACGTTTTCTCCTGAAAATGAGTCCGAAAGTTATCGTTTTTGTTGTGGCCCATTCGCTTACAGTGTTACAAAATTCGGTCAGGCAATCCCTAACCCCGCTGAGGCGTTGACGAAACTTTTAGGGATCAAGGCGTCAACTGCCGCGTGTTTGATTTTACTGGCTTCCGGTGCAGCGTGAACGTATTTGCGGTTTGTCTCAGGCCGATTTTACGATCTTTCGTGCCGGCGGGCTGTCGGTAGCCGATGCTAGTAAATTTTACTTAGCCGCCAGTTTAAACCAATCCCAAATTCTGGCAATTCTAAAATGTGTTATTAACGCTAAGGTTAACAGCGGAGCTTTAACCGAACGCGAGTCCGGCTGCTAATTGTATTGTTTTTGCGAGTAAGGCGTTTGTCTGGCATTAATTCCTGTCGTGGACTGTTTATTTCTTCATCGTATGCAATGTTAAGAATTGCTTCGCCTATAATAAATTCCGAGAAAGATTTGTGATCGGGAGCAGCTTTGCGGGTTTTGGGTTCGGACAGGATTCAACTATCTGGGTATGCTGGCGAAGTATGGGTATACGAGGACTGGGACCAGCGTTTTTAGGTTCTAGCTCAAGCGGCTATTTTTAACTTTTGGATTTTCAACAAATCCCGATTGAAAATTTGGATAGATATGGCAGATAAAGAGGATGGAATAATCAGGATTCACGTGTATGAGCTAAGAGTTGGCATGTGTGTCAGCCGACTGGAAGCTCCGGTGGAAGATTCCCCCTTTGCACTGGACCGAATTGTCATTGAAAGTCATGCCGATATTCAGGCTATTCAAGCGATTTGCGATTATGTCTACATCGATGTCAAATACCAAAAGTATTTTTCCGGTGCGATCCCCACCAAAAATACCGAAGCTAAAAAACATTTAGGCTTCTCTAGGTCGTTCAATCAAACCGCCAATACTTTTCAGCGCACCGGTAATTTAATTAAAACGGTGCTGGACGATATTCGCTTCGGCAATCAATTCAGTGTCAGCGCGGTTAAACAAGCTGTTTCCGAATGTGTCGATAAAGTATTGGAAAACCCCGATACGATGCTATTGTTGACTCAGCTTAAGGATCAGGATCAATATACCGCGCAACACTGCATGAATGTTTGTATATTGTCCATTCTATTAGGGAGAGAGTTAAATTTTTCAGTAGAAGACTTAAATAAACTGGGTTTCTGCGGCTTAATGCATGACGTCGGCAAAATGAAAGTGCCTTTGGAGATACTCAATAAGCCGGGCGCTTTGGAAGACTATGAAATGGATATTATGCGTAAACACACGATCTATGGTCGCAATGTTCTAATGTCGGCCCGTGACGTGTATCCCGGTGCGGTTGATGTCGCCTACGATCATCACGAGCATTTGGCCGGCACTGGTTATCCGCGGGGATTGAATAAAACCACGCTGTCGGTATTTACCAAAATGGTAGCGGTAGTCGATTCCTACGACGCCATCACCAGCGACCGGGTATATCAAAGAGGTAAACCGCATCTTATGGCGCTGGGTATTTTGGTGAAAGGCATGAGTCATCATTATGAAGCCAATTATGTGACTCAGTTTATTAATTGCATTGGCTTTTATCCGCAAGGTAATTTAGTAGAGTTAAGCACAGGTGAAATCGGTATCGTAGTCGAACAAAATAAAGTCGACAGGCTCAAGCCTAAAATTCTGCTAATTCAGGATAAAAACAAGAGTCCTATGGAAGAGAAAATACTTGATTTGTCGTTAAATGTATCCGATACGGACGGCAAACGTTATGGCGTAAAACAGGTGGTAAGAGCACAAGATTACGGTGTCGATTTAGCTAAATATTACCAGGAAGGAAAGTTTACAAAGGAATATGCAGTAGTTAGTTAATTCGAGAATGCGAATAAGAATGTCGATGGATATTATTTTTTAATAATGGTTAAAGAAATTAATATTAACCAGCTAAGAAAAGGTATGTTTGTTTGCGGCACCGATCGGAAATGGATAGATCTTCCCTTCTTGCGTGCTAAGTTTCTGGTCTCCTCGGATAAGCAAATTCATCGCTTGCAAGAATATTGTCAGATTGTTTATATCGATACGGCAAAAGGTCTGGATGTCGTTCAGCAAACTGATAGCGAAAACGCAAATCAAGCAATAGACCCCGAAATATCGGCCATAAGTGCGACAGAGAAAATCTACAACCAGGCACAAATATTGTTTGGCGAGCTCTTGAAAGAGGTGCGGTTTGGTAGAGAGCTCGACGGGGAAAAGGTCGATAAAATAGCAGCCGATTTGTTGCTCGGTGTGACAAGTGACAGTCAGGCCATGATTAAGCAGATTCGGCCCAGCCATGGCAAACAAGATGAATTGGCGCATAAATCCGTTAACGCTTGTATCTTGGCATTGGCTTTTGGGCAGCATTTAGCGTTGTCGAGCGAGTCGCTGCGGCTGTTGGCATTGGGAGGACTGCTGCACGATATCGGCATGGTCGGCATTCCCGAGTACATAAAGTCAAAACCCCAAGCTTTGACCCGAGCGGAGCGCATTGTTGTGGCACAACATCCCGAGCATGGTGCTGCTATTTTGGCCAAAGTGGCTAAGCTGCCCGCCGAGGTAATAGACATCGCCGCCACGCATCATGAAACAATGAGCGGCGACGGTTATCCGGAACGATTGCCAGCTGCACGTATCGGCGAATTGAGCAGGATGATCAGCATCGTCTCGGTCTATGAAGCCATGACCTCCAGGCGTCCATACCGCGAGGCTATGATCCCGCTTACGGCGATGGACTATCTGTACGGCTCCGGCGAGTCGGTATTCGATGCGCTGCTGCTGGCAAATTTCATTCAGGCTTTAGGCGTTTACCCCGTTGCCTGCGTCGTGCAATTACAGACCGGTGAACTCGCAATTGTGGAGGGCGACAATCCCCTGCATCCCCGGCGTCCGCAGTTACGTATCGTTACCAATCCGCAGAAGCAATTGATGTTTCAAGCGCAATTGCTCGATTTGGCTGATGCTCGTAATGCAGATACGGTTATAACCGGCGTGTTAGCCAGTAATGAACCGTTTATTGAGCTGTTGAAAATGTTTACGGCTCAGGAAAAGGTGTAGTGCGCCTAAAGCCGAATAACTCAGGCAGTTTGTTCGGTTTTACCGAATAGTTCGTCTGCCAAACGAATGACTGCTTTAGGTTCGATCTCGGCAATCGAAAAATCGTTTTTATCCAGTTTGAACGGATTCACCTGCGACGGCGACTTCAATACCTTGTTGATGTCCGTCTGATAAACACGGCTGACCGGTGTAGGGCCGAACAAAGTGATTGAGGGCCGATTCAAGCCCCATGCCATATGTGTTGGCCCGGTATCGTTACCTATCACCAAATCGGCTCTGGCGAGCGCGGCTTTCAAATCGTTCAGGCTCAATTGCGGTAATACCCGCGCCAGGCTGCGCTCGGCCAGCCATTGCGCCATCCAATGTTCCTTTTCGTTGCCCCAACAAATCAGGAAATTAGCTTCCAGACCGAAAATCACCTGTAGATATTTTTCCAATGGGTAGTTACGGCTGGGCCAGGTTGAACCGATCACCAGTATTACATTGGATTGGCCGGCCGGAAAATATTCATCCAAGGCCGCAGATGCCGGCTGAAAATACAAGAATGGCTGTTTCGCCAGAATTTGCTCTTTGCCGATTTCAAGACCTAAACTTTGGGTTAAAACCGCCACATTGCGATCGATGGTATTGGCGTCGTAAGCGTAAGCCACGTGTTGGCTATAAAACAAGGCTGCCCATTTTTCGCGGATCGAGTCTTGATCGAAACCGACGCAGTTTGCGGACAGTAAGCGCGCGACCAGTGCGGATTTGATCAAGCCTTGCGCATCGATGACCAAATCGTAGCCGTTTTCGGCATAAGCCCGCACTTTGGCAATTTCGGCAAAGATGCGCAATTTGTCGGTTTTTAAGGCTTTTAAGTTTAACCCCAGGATGTTGTCGATGTGGGGATTATCGGCCAGCACACCGGCGAAACGCTCCTCGACGATCCAGTCGATTTGTGCACGCGGTAAGGCTTCCTTGATGAATTGCAGCGCCACCATTGCATGTACGATGTCGCCCAAGGCCGAGAGCTTGACGATGGCGATTTTCATCCGCTATGTGTCCAACGCCGCCAGCACCTGTTCCGGTCTGATTTCCGTCAAACAGCGAGTATGGCCTAGCGGGCAATCGCGTTTAAAGCACGGCGAACAATCCAGATGTAAATCGATAATTTCCGCCGCGGCATGTAACGGTGGAGTAAAGCCGGGGTCGGAAGAACCGTATACCGCAATCAATTTTTTATCCAACGCTGCGGCGACATGCATTAAGCCGGAGTCGTTGCTGACCACCGCATCGGTCAAAGATAGCAAATCCACCGCTTCGGCCAGAGAGGTATTGCCGGCAAAATTACGGCAAATATCGCCCGATAATGCATTGATCCGCTCGGCGACCGCTTTATCCTTATCGGAACCGAACAACCAGACTTGCCAGCCTTGTTGCTGTTTTTGCCTGGCGACGGCGGCGTAATGTTCAATCGGCCAGCGTTTGGCGGGGCCAAATTCGGCGCCTGGGCATAGGGCCAGGATTTTACTAACGATCGGCACGACTTCCTCCGAACCTCCAAGGTTATTAAGTAACGCACTGGGGTGGGGGATTTCGATGAAATCCGCGCCGGTAATCTCGAATTTCCGGCAGACGTTTAGCTGTTGTTCGGTCGTGATTGTCAGCTTCGGAAATTCGTAAGTTGGCGGTTGGGACGCTTCGTCAGGCAAACTCAGCGCGACGAAGCGCTGTACTGTCATGGTCAGCAAAGTCTTATTTAGTTTGCGTACATCGTTCAACAGGCCACGGCGTAATTCGCCGAGGAAACCGGTTCGTTTCGGAATGCGCGCAAAAAACGGAATCAGCGACGACTTCCAGGAATTGGGCAGCACAATGGCTTGATCGTAATGATGGCTTCGCAATTGCCGCCCAATCCGGATACGGCTGCGCAGATCGAATTGCCCATGACCGAGCGGCATGGTAATGCCTTGCCGAACTTCCGGCATGCGCTCCAACAAGGGGAGCGACCAAGCCGGGGCCAGCACGTCGATATGGCAGTCGGGGTGTTGTTGCTTGAGGGCGATAAACAGGCTTTGCGCCATCACCATGTCGCCGACCCAGGAGGGGCCGACGACCAGGATTTTATAAGGCTGTTGCGTCACTTAAGAAACGAGCGTCAACCATTCCTTATGGTCGGCGCGGCGGCCTTGGACGTAGTCAAAATACAAGGCTTGCAGTTTTTCGGTGATCGGTCCGCGGGTACCGGAACCGATGTCGCGGTTGTCGTATTGCCGAATCGGCGTGACTTCGGCGGCCGAGCCGGTAAAGAAAGCTTCGTCGGCTATGTAGACTTCGTCGCGGGTGATGCGTTTTTCTATCACTTCGTAGCCTTGTTCGCGGGCGATGGTGATCAAAGTGTCGCGGGTGATGCCTTCCAAGGCCGAGGTGGTTTCCGGGGTGTAGATTTTGCCGTTACGGACGATGAACAAGTTTTCGCCGCTGCCTTCCGCGCAGAAACCTTCGTGGTCCAACAATAAAGCTTCGTCGTAGCCGGTAGACAGCGCTTCTTGCAGGGCCAGGATGGAATTGATGTAGTTGCCGTTGGCCTTGGCTTTGCACATGGTGCTGTTGACATGGTTGCGGGTATATGAAGAGGTGCGGATGCGGATGCCTTTTTCCATGTTTTCCGCGCCCAGATACGCGCCCCAGGTCCAGGCAGCAACCATCACGTGCACCTTCAGGTTATCGGCGCGCAGGCCCATGCCTTCGGAACCGAAGAACACCATGCTGCGGATGTAGGCGCTGTCCAAATTGTTTTTGGCAACCGCGTCGCGATGGGCTTGATTGATTTCTTCTTTCGAGAATGGCATTTTCATATTCATGATATGCGCCGAACGATAGAGACGGTCGGTGTGTTCGGCCAGTTTGAAAATCGCGGTGCCATTGTTGGTTTTATAAGCGCGCAGACCTTCGAAGACGCCACAGCCGTAATGCAGGGTGTGAGTCAGGACGTGGACTTTTGCATCCCGCCAGTCAACCCATTTCCCGTCTAGCCAAATAAACCCGTCTCTGTCATCCATCGTTGTCATCGTCTGAACCTGTTTTGTTTAATGATTGTTGCTGCGCCGCGAAGGCTTAAAAGTGGCGGAAATTGTACTATAAAGCGGCGTCCGGCAATACCGGCCGCAAGGAAATCCTCGGTTTGACTTGGGATTAAGTTTAGAGAGCTTTCCTGGATCATCTCCCTTCGTCGGCAAGGGGCGATATGGTTTTTACGCAAGGGTGAAATATATCACCGGCTATTAGTGGCATAGACAACCGACAGCGGGCTCCGAGTGCGGTATCGTAATCTCAGCGTCAATTTTTTAGCTGTTGCCTCGTGTTTGAGATAGGTTGAAGCTTTATCTTTATGACTTTAAAAGGTTTTTTGTTGTTGGCGCCATTTATGCTCAAGATGTAATTAATCAAACCGGCATATTCGGGAGAGTGTCATGGAAACAAGCAATGAAGTCAACGAAATCAGCACATTACGTATTGTGTTTATCGAGGCCTTGAGTCGGCAATTTATCGCCATCACCGGCTGCGGCATTTATGTCCATCTAAGCCCTGTTACCGTTAACGAGTTATTCAACCGTTATCTTAACAGCAGCGTTTCCATCAATACCTTTGCCAGGCAATGCGTTAGGAATGTGCTGGCATAGAATTGGTCATGGGCTGGTCGAGCCGCCGACACCGGCGCGTTGAGATTATGACGTTGTTAGGCTAACGCGCTGGAGTTCGCTCGGACACTTTAGCCAGTCTGCGGCTCAAGCCTTATGCCCGCGACGAAAACTTTCCGGTTTCGGTATTGATCTTCACCATCTCGCCGCTTTCGATGTATTCCGGCACTTGAATTTCCAGGCCAGTAGTCAGTTTGGCGGGTTTGGTACGGTTGGTGGCGCTGGCGCCTTTCATGGCCGGCGGGGTTTCGACGATTTGCAGCGTGATTGTGGTCGGTAACTGGATGCCCAATGCGGCGTCGTCCATCAGCAGCATGATAATGCCTTCCAGGCCGTCCGATAAATATTCGGTTTGGCCTTCCAAATCGTCGGCGGACAGCGCGTATTGTTCGTAAGTCTCGGTGTTCATGAAGTAATACGTGTCGCCGTCCTGATAGGAATATTGCACATTGCATCGCGAACAATCGGCGGCTTTCAACATTTCGTCGCTTTTATAGGTTTCATCCAGCTTCTGTTTGGTCTTCATGTGGGTGAAACGGACTTTATAGAGCGTGGTGGCGCCGCGCGAAGTAGGGTTGCGCACGTCGATGTGTTTGACCACATACGGCTCGCCGTTGATTTCGATGGCGGTTCCCTGTTT
>CAZGUM010000090.1:0-4138 GCA_964529085.1 uncultured Methylomonas sp.
TCGCCAAATCTTTCATCCTTGACGTGCTCATCCAATGCTTTCAATTCATTGTTTTTCAATGCCAGATCTTGCTTGATTTGCTCTATTTCAGCTTTTTGCGCTTGTGCATCGGCTTTTTGAGCCGCGGTGTCTTCGACTTTTTCGAACGAACCCAACTTGGTACGCCCAGGACCCGGTTCGGCAAAAATTTGTTTGGTTTTGGCATCGACATACAAGTCCAGCGCCATGGCCTCCGCCCCGATACTCGAGCCAATCACGGCTGCCACTGCCAGACCCAGTTTAGAAAGCTTCATCAATATTCTCCAAAATTTAATATAAATCAATGCATTAGCTAAAAACCGATAACAACCGGAGAGCTTGAGCGCATTGTAGGGAGGCAATATGACAACTTTGTGACAAAACCAATTTATTAGGCCAACCCGTTGCTTTTTTGGAACAACAGTAACATTCGGCAGCGGCACCAAATGTTTTGCGATAAATGGAAGGGGCTATTTGTCGTTTGCGTCGCCTTTCAGCAACATTTTCCGTAGCAGGGAAGTCAGGCTTACATTAGCCAAACTCAAAGAGGAGTTCGCGACACTAATCGCGCTTAGACGGCAGGGTAAAACAATTTAAAAACAACTTCGAACTCGTCGCTGATTTTATCGAGAATGAAGCTGATTTGCTCGGGAGACAGGTTCAACGCATTGACAGCATGAGTATCGTATGGGTTTTCTATTCGGCTTAAGCAGTTTGCCAACCTAACCATGGCAGCCAAATCGGCGTTGGGGGTAATAGTATCGGGAAAACAGTGTAATCGAATACTTTCCACAATCACTTCAGGCAAGTTCCATAGCCTGCACAGTTCCGCTCCCGCCTGAAAATGATCGAACCCTATCACGTTCTGTTCTATCGTCACTTCGTCGTCGACGGCCAACTGCATTTGCGATTGCAACAATAAGTCCACTTCACGGGCCAGCACCGGAATCCTCCGGTAAAATACCAACTGACCGACGTTATGGATCAAACCGCATAAAAACGCGGTATCGGCATAATGCTTACCGAAATGCACATCCAGCTCTCGAGCAATCAATGCGCAACGCAAATTCCTGGCCCAGAAATCGTGTATGGAAAAATGCTGCCCCGGCAAATCGGAAAAACGTTCCACTATCAACGTACCTAATACCAGATTCTGCAACTCGCGAGTTCCAATCAAAGTTATCGCCTTTGCGATGGAGCTTATTTGCGACGGAAAGCCATAAAACGCACTATTCACTATCTTCAGTAGCTTCATAGCCAATGCCGCATCGCCTTCGATAACGAAAGCGGCGTCTTTGGCGGTCTTATTCGGATCGTCGACTATTTTTTTTAGCAAAAAATATACGCTCGGCGGCGAGGCAAGCTGTAAATCGCCTCGAAGCAAATCCGCAACGGTCAAGGTAGATGGCGAAGAAACTATCATCAATAATTCTAAAAAATTAAATTTACACCTATACTGAAAACCAATAGCATAGAAATTACATTAAAGGCTGCGCTTAAACCTAGACCAATTCAATGAAAATACAAGCTTTCTGAATGCCGGCCTCCACACCCCCCATGTTCATAGCTCCCTATTTTATGAAAATACCAGGAAGGTATTAGATGATTGCCAGTGACGTACTCAAAGGAAAACTCATAGTCGTCGCAGAGCACAATGAAATCTCTGCTGAAAAAATCGTTTCGACATTAAAAGCCACGGGCTTTACGGAAATTCGCGTAGCAGGCACCGGCGAACAGGTTTACGAGATATTGAAACCTTACAGCGATCAACCGGACATGATCGGTCTAATCGTCCTAAACGCCAAATTGCCCCTCTGCCAGCCACGCGAGATGTGTCAAAGCCTCTCCAATACCAACTCGACAACAGTGATCCCGGTCGTCATTCTGAATGACGAGAGTTTTAACTGCGAACTCGACCGTTGCCAGCCGCAGCAAGAAGACTGCCTGACCTATAAAATCAACACGCCGGTCAATACGCAGGAACTGATACTCGCGGTAAAGTTTTTGCTGAGTCTGAAACAGGAACGCCAATTACGTCATCGCCAGGAAGAGCTGCTGATCAACGAACTGGCTGCAAAAAACGTTATCGATGCCAAACTTAAATTTCTGGTCGCTCACGATGAGCTGACCGGTTTATTCAATCGCAGCAGCTTCGAACGCCAACTCAGGTTAGTGTTAAATCACAGCAATAAAGCTCACAAAGACGGCTCATTATTATTCATAGATGTCGATCGTTTCAGCCTGATCAACGAACTGGAAGGCTTTGAGGTGGGCGATCGTTTATTGGTGGAACTGACCATTCTGGTGAGAAAATTATTACCGGCGGGCAGCCTATTCGCCCGTATCGGTGCCGACGAGTTTTGCTTGTTTCTGGAAAACAAAACCAAAAAACAAGCGCAAATTCTGGCGGAAACCATCAAGAACACGGTGGACAACTTCCGGTTTTTTACCGGCGAAGTCTCTTACAGCGCACCGGTTTCCATCGGCATCGCCACGCTAGATAACACCATCTCCGCTTTCCATCCCGGCGAAATGATTTTGCATGCCCGCCAGGCCTGCAATTTCGCAAAAAGTACCGGTCGCGACAAAGTTTGTGTATATAACAGCGAAGATCTCACCGTCAAGGAACGCCGCCGCGACATCTATTGGGTGCCCATTATCCGGAAAGCCTTGCGGGACAATCAGTTATTCCTGGTTTTCCAGCCCGTGGTGCAATTGTCGGACGGCAATGTCTCCCACTATGAAGTGTTGCTGAGGATGCGGGGCGACGGCAATGAAATCATCACGCCGGATCAATTTATCCCGGTCGCCGAGCGAACCGGTTTGATTCATGCCATTGACCTGTGGGTAGTTGAGAATGCCATCAACTTCCTGGCGGCGCTGCCGACGTACATGTCTTATATTTCGTTGGCAATCAACCTGTCCAGCACCGCGTTTCAGTACCCCGATTTGCTATCGACCATTAGCGACAAATTGGAAATGACCTGGATAGACGCCAGCCGCCTAACCTTCGAAATAACTGAAACGGCAGCAGTCGACAATTTCGAAAAAACCCGGCACATGATCAATAAAATCAGAACCCTGGGTTGCAAATTCGCACTCGATGATTTCGGCGCCGGCTTTTGCTCTTTCAATTATTTAAAAACCTTTCCGGTCGATTACGTCAAAATCGACGGCCAGTTCATCAAAAACCTACTCGACAATGAAACTGACCAAATACTGGTCAAATCCATGGTAGAGATTGCGTCAAAACTCGGCAAAAAAACCATCGCGGAATTCGTGGAATCGGCGGGCACGGCGATAAAGCTCAAGGAAATCGGCGTTAATTTCGGCCAGGGTTACGCATTCGGAAAGCCCGAACAGAACCTGCTGGAGGGGCATAAAATCTCGTTGGGACTATTGCTAGGCAGTCATCAGCCAGCCATTTCAAACGGCTGAATTTGCCGAAAAACCATCTGCGAACCTTGCGTTAGATGGTGTATTAGTTTACCGGTTTGACCGGCTCTGGTATATTCGCCCGCGGTGTTTAAATCGTGTCAACACATTGTTCTGAATCTTAATAAATAAAACAAACAAAGGGGAAGGGTTATGGCTGAATTGCTTTTTATAGCGACCACTATTTTTGTGGCTTACGTGGTTTTTGTGGTTTTAGGGGGCAAAAAGGAAAAACCTGAAATCAGTAAGCCCGAGCCCACTAAGGCGGAACCGGCAAAACCGGTAATCCAAGCGGAACAGACGCCTCCTCCGCCCACCGCCGTAAAAACCACCGCAAAACCCGCTCCAGCTAAAACCGCCACACCCAAGCCCGCCGCAAAAGCCAGTAAATCAGCCCCGGCCAAAACAGCCGCCAGCACTAGCCCCGCCATAACAACCGATAGCGTGAAAAACCCTAAGACCGGCGAAGTTGCGAAAGTACCCGCCAGCTACGCATTTGCAAAACGTTGGATCAAGGATGCGTTGGTCGAGGAAGGGTTATTGGACAAGGTCTATAAAAACAACGAACTGGACGACGCCACAACCGCTAAAATCCAAGCTGCGCTGCAACAACTGAAAGGCATGACCAAGTACCAATAAAGGTACTCCATATCAGGAAGAAGCGAGTGGCCGGCTCCTACTCGCT
>CAZGUM010000090.1:4238-16423 GCA_964529085.1 uncultured Methylomonas sp.
TACCAATAAAGGTACTCCATATCAGGAAGAAGCGAGTGGCCGGCTCCTACTCGCTTCCGACCTCTGTTTTCTCTATTCCAATCCCAATTTTTTCAATCGATACCGCAAAGAGCGGAAGCTCAACCCCAAATATTTAGCGGTAGCGGTTTTATTCCAGCGATTTTCCTCTAGCGCAGCGCTCAGCGCTTTTTTCTCGATATCTTCGAGATAGCTTTCCAGAGACATTTTCTCGGCATCGTAATCCTCCACCGCCGCCAACTCCATTCCCAACGGCAGATTCAGATCGTCAGCCTCGATTACGCCGCCTTCATGCAAAGCCAGCGCCCTCTCCAATATGTTTTCCAGCTCGCGCACATTTCCCGGGAAATAATACTTCTTCAATGCACTCACTGCCGCCTCCGACAGCTTGGGCAAAGGCATACCGTTGGCGCTGGCCAAACCCAGTAATAGATGTTCGGTAAGTTGCGGAATATCGGCCGGCCTGGCCCGCAACGGCGGTAAACTCAGCTCGATGACATTGATCCGGTAATATAAATCCTGCCTAAAGCTGCCTTCCTGCACCATTTTGGCCAAATCCTTGTGGGTCGCGCTCAGCAAACGCACATCGACAGCCACTTCTCGCTGTTCGCCGACCGGTCGAACTTTTTTCTCCTGAATCGCCCGCAACAATTTGACCTGCAAGGCTAAAGGCAAGTCGGCCACTTCATCCAGAAACAAGGTACCGCCGTCAGCCGCCTGAAACAAGCCCTGCTTATCGGCAACCGCGCCGGTAAAACTGCCTTTTTTATGCCCGAAGAACTCGCTCTCCATCAACTCCGGCGGGATAGCACCGCAGTTAATTGCAATAAACGGCTTATCGCCGCGCGGGCTTTGTTGGTGTATCAATCTGGCCACCAACTCCTTCCCCGAGCCGGACTCGCCACTGATATAGACCGGTGCCTGATTGCGCGCCACCTTGTCTATCCGCGAACGAATAGCACACATCAACGCCGACTCGCCAAGCAAGATGTCGCGGGTGCGCCGTTCCTTGTCGGATATGCGAGTCAGCGAGGCTTGCAGCGCATGACTGACCAGTTGTCGCAATACCGCCAGATCGACCGGCTTGGACAGAAAATCGAACGCGCCTTTTTTCATGGCCTTGATCGCAAGATCCATGCTGCCGTGCGCGGTAATTACCGCCACCGGCAACTGCAAACCTGCCAATTGAATGTAATCGACCAATTCCAGGCCATCGCCATCCGGCAACTTCATATCGGTTAGACACAAATCGAAAACCTCGGCTGCCAGCAAGTGTTTGGCTTCCGCCAAGTTTGCCGCGCAACGAGTCTTAATATGCATGCGGTTTAGGGTTATTTCCAGTAATTCTCTGATGTCGGGTTCGTCGTCGACAACCAGCGTGACGGGCATATTCATATTTCGATGACAGCGTGATCGGCATTAGCCAGCAACAAGGTAAAACAAGGCTTTCCGGGATAAGCAGCATAGCTCAATTCAGCTTGATTCAGTTCGGCCAACTCTCTGGAGATATACAATCCTAAACCGGTACCCTGATGAGAAGTGGTAAAGAACGGTTCGAACAAATGCTGCCTATGCTCGGCACCAATGCCATCCCCGTTATCGAGAAGTTTAATACAAGGCGCATCTTGTAGCAGGCTGATTTCAAACACGATGCGTCCCCGCTCCGGCCGGCCGTATTGCAAGGCATTGGCGCAAAGATTATCGAGAATTTGCTTTAAATGCCCGCTGTCGATACAGGCATTCAGGCCATGTGCCTTAAACATCAATTCAAAACAATCCGCTTGCGGCCCCAGATTCAGTTTTTGTTCGCTTAAGTAAGTAGGTAACCACTGATCCAGAGCGATTTTCTGCTTCTGCGACGGACTGCGCCGGGACAGCTTAAGAATGTCTTCGATGATGCTGTTTACCCGCTGACAATGATGTTGAATAATTTCCGTCAAACGCAACTCTTGGGCATCCAAATCCGGCGCTTCGGACAACAATTGTCCGGCATGGCTTATCGCGCTGAGCGGATTGCGAATTTCGTGGGCGATGCTGGCGGTCAACCGGCCAAGAGACGCCAACTTACTCTGCTGCAAGCGTTGGTTATACAAAGCAATGTCCTCAAAGATCAGCATGTACAAGGCTTCGTCGTCCATGCTCAACTCGGAAAATCGCACTTGCACTTCGCTGCGGTTCGCCAATTGGATAATCGCAAAATTCAGATCCCGATTGGCGCGCCATAATTCGAAAGCCTGATTCAGTTCAGGCACTACATCCGAGATTTGTTCCGGATGCTGCACTAAGCCCAGCAAGCGTAACGCCGATTGATTGGAAAGTTGAGTGACTTGCCGTTCATCGACGATCATAATCCCCGATTGCAAATGTTGGATAATGTAGCGATTCAAGCTTTCAAGCCTTGCAATAGTCTGCTCGTGTCGCTGCGCCAAAATCGCCGATTGTTCCGCTCGCTGCGCCATGATTACCGACAAAAACGCTATCGAAAAAAACGACACGCCGAGCATACCGGCGTAGGTCAAGGTGGTATTTTCGAAAGCATGCATTTCTATCGCATACACTTCTTCGGCCAGAATCGCCAGACTCGCCAAAGCCGCGAACAACATAGCGCAACGACCGCCAATCAATAAGCCACCCGCAGCTATTGATATAGCCAGCAAAATACCGATACCGCTGCCGACGCCTCCGCTGGCGTGCATTAACAAGGTAATAAAGACAATATCGGTAAAAATAAATAATTGTGCCAGACTGGCATAAGCCCAACGCGGCCTTATTGCGACCGGCGCGGCAAACAACGAAATGCCCAGATAAGCGACGCTGGTGAACTGGTACAATGACGGATCGTAGGAGCCCAATAAAGATGGCCCAAACCGTAAGTAAAATAGCATCACAAATAAGCTGGCGGTAATGAACCGATATAGCGCGAAGATCTTCAACATTAACCAAGCTTGCCGGACCGGAATGCCGTACCCTTTGGAAAAAGGACAGGGATAAAGAGTATCGACAGATGAAGAAAGCATTGCCCGTGTTTTTTATGTAGAGTTGGTTAGAATGTTTGTTAGTTCAATCATAGCATCAACTTGAACCGCCGCGATTTAAGCCATCCATGGAGCACTAAATGAATATTCACGAATATCAGGCGAAACAGCTCTTCAAAGAGTTTGCGATCCCCGCGCCCCAAGGCGCCGTGGTGACCACAGCAGAACAAGCGCAACAAGCCGCGCAGTCATTGAGCAGCCCTGCCTGGGTGGTCAAGGCGCAAATCCATGCCGGCGCCAGGGGCAAAGCCGGCGGTGTTAAGGTTGCCCGGACCCTGGAAGAAGTTAAAGATTTCAGTGCGGCGATGTTAGGCACGCGCTTGGTAACGCATCAAACCGATGCCGCCGGTCTGCCGGTCAATAGCGTTTGGGTGGAAGAAGCCTCGGCAATCAACCAAGAATATTATTTGAGCCTATTACTGGATCGGGAAAGCGAGCGGCTGATTTTTATCGCCTCCGCCGCCGGCGGTATGGACATCGAAGCCGTGGCCGCCGAAACCCCGGAAAAAATTGTCCGTGTGCCGGTGCATCCTGCCGCGGGTTTGCAGCCTTACCAATGTCGCCAGGTTGCTGCCGCTCTGGGACTGGCTAAAGAGCAGCAAAATCAGCTACAAATCATTATGACCGGTCTCTATCAACTGTTTTTAGCCAAGGATGCCAGCCAAATCGAAATCAACCCGCTCATCCAAACCGATGACGGCAAGCTGGTAGCGCTGGACGGCAAGATCAATTTCGACGACAACGCCATTCCCTTGCATCCGGACATCGCCGCGATGCGCGACGCTTCGCAGGAAGACGCCAAGGAAGCCGAGGCCAAGCAATTCGACCTTAATTACATTACGCTGGACGGCAATATTGGTTGCATGGTCAATGGCGCCGGACTGGCGATGGCAACCATGGATATGGTCAAGCTCAAAGGCGGCGCGCCAGCCAACTTTCTGGATGTGGGCGGCGGCACCAATAAAGACAAGGTGAAAGCCGCTTTTAAATTGATCTTATCGGACGGAACCACCAAAGCGGTATTGGTGAATATTTTCGGCGGCATCGTCAAATGCGACGTGATCGCCGCCGGCATCCTGGCGGCCGTCGAGGAAATGCATTTGACCATACCGGTAGTTGTGCGGCTGGAAGGCACCAATGTCGAACAAGGGCTGGCTATGTTGAAAGACTCCGGCTTGGGTCTTTACGCGGCGGAGGATTTGAATAGCGCAGCCGAACAGGCAGTTAAATTGGCGGAGGCCATCGCATGAGCATCTTGATCGACAAACACACTAAAGTCATTTGCCAAGGCTTCACCGGCAAACAAGGTACTTTTCACTCCGAACAAGCGCTGGCCTACGGAACCCAATTGGTCGGCGGTGTCACGCCGGGACGCGGCGGCTCCAAACATCTGGAACTGCCGGTATTCGACACCGTCGAGCAAGCCGTAAAAGCCACCGGCGCCACGGCAACAATGATCTATGTCCCGCCGTTTTTCGCCGCCGATGCCATCCTGGAAGCGGTCGATGCCGGCATCGAGTTAATAATCTGCATCACCGAAGGCATTCCGGTGTTGCAAATGCTCAAGGTCAAAGCCGCGATGCAAGGCACCGGCTCGCTGCTGGTCGGCCCTAACTGCCCTGGCGTAATCACGCCCGGCCAATGCAAGATCGGCATCATGCCCGGCCATATTCACCTGCCAGGCAAAATCGGTATCGTCTCGCGCTCCGGCACCCTGACTTACGAAGCGGTTCATCAAACCACCCGCGAAGGACTGGGACAGAGCACCTGCGTCGGCATCGGCGGCGACCCGATCCACGGCATGAATTTCATTGATGTACTGAGCCGTTTCCAGGATGACCCGGACACCCATGGTATCGTGATGGTCGGCGAAATTGGCGGCAGCGACGAGGAACAGGCAGCAGACTTCATTAAAGCCCATGTCAGCAAACCGGTGGTTGGCTACATCGCCGGCCAAACCGCACCGCCCGGCAAACGCATGGGCCACGCCGGCGCGATTGTCACCGGCGGCGCGGGTACTGCGGCGGGTAAAATCACGGCGATGCAAGCAGCCGGTGTCAGTATGGTCAGCTCGCCTTCGGATATTGGTGTGGCGATGCGGGATTGTTTTTCCAAAACATAATGTCGATTAAAATAGCACTCGCCCAGCTGAACTTCACGGTTGCCGACATACAAGCCAACACCCACAAAATCCTGGCTGCCGCCGAACAGGCCAAGGAACGGCAGGCCGATGTAGTGGTATTTCCGGAGTTGTGCGTTACGGGCTACCCGCCGGAAGACTTGCTGTTTCGTTCCGATTTTATTCAGCAGGCACAACTAGCCGTTGCCGAAATTGCCGAAAAAATAGCCGGCATAACGGCTGTGATCGGTTATCCAAGACAAGTGGATGACCGACTCTACAATACCGCCGTGGCATTACGCGACGGTGAAACCCTCGCCGAGTACCATAAACAGGCCCTGCCCAACTACGGTGTATTCGACGAACAGCGTTACTTCACCGCCGGCGAACATAGCTGCCTGTTTACGGTTAAAGACAGCCGGTTGGCGTTGACGATTTGCGAAGACATCTGGCAGTCCGGCATCATCGCCAATAACCGCGCAGCCGGCGCAGATATTATCCTGACCCTGAACGCCTCGCCGTTTCATGCCGGCAAAATGCAGCAACGCGAGGATATTATTTGTGCGCAGGTAAAAGAAGCCGGGATTCCGCTGGTCTATGTCAATCAAATCGGCGGCCAGGACGAACTGATTTTCGACGGCGCCTCGTTCGTCGCCGATCATAACGGCGATGTTGTGTTCCGCGCCGCCGAGTTCGAAGAACAACTGAACGTAGTCGAGTTCGTCGATCAACAACCGCAAAAATCCGATATCGCCGACTTGTACCAACCGGTGGTCAGCGAATACAAAGCCCTGGTTTTGGGCATTCAGGACTACGTACGCAAAAACGGGTTTAGGGGGGCGATTCTCGGCTTATCCGGCGGTATCGATTCTGCGTTGGTATTGGCCTTGGCCGTTGATGCACTGGGCGCCGATCAAGTCGAGGCGGTGCTGATGCCATCACGCTATACCCAAGACATGAGCAACCAGGACGCGATCCTGGAGGCCGAAGCGCTAGGCGTCAAATATCACATGCTGCCCATCGAGCCGGCGGTCACTGCCTTCAACGAAATGCTGACCCCCTTGTTTGCCGGCAGTAAAAAAGACACTACCGAAGAAAATATCCAGGCCCGTTGCCGTGGCGTATTGCTGATGGCGCTTTCCAATAAACAAGGCAAACTGCTGCTGACCACGGGTAATAAAAGCGAAATGAGCGTAGGCTATGCCACGCTATACGGCGATATGGCCGGCGGCTTTGCGCCGCTGAAAGACGTGTCCAAATTGCTGGTCTACCAATTGGCCGAATACCGCAACACTTTGTCGCCAGTCATTCCACAACGCGTCATCACCCGCGCGCCGTCGGCTGAATTGGCCCCCGACCAAAAAGACGAAGATTCCCTGCCGCCCTATGCTGTACTTGATCCGATCCTTGCTTTGTACGTGGAACAGGATAAATCCGCCGCCGAAATCGTTGCGCAAGGCTTCGCTATTGCCGATGTGCAGCGCGCCATTTCTCTAGTCGATAGAAACGAATACAAACGCCGGCAATCGCCGCCCGGCGTCCGCATCACGCCCAGAGCCTTTGGCCGCGATCGCCGTTACCCAATTTCATCCGCTTATCGCGGCACGGCCGCGCTTAACCCACCAGCGCCCGACAACGTTAAGGAGTAAATTCATGTCAAAAATGCGTACCCTGTTACTCACCACCGGTTTGCTGCTGACCGCACAGACCGGCATTGCCCGCGAAATTAACATTCCGGTGCCGATGGAGTACGGCTTGATCAAAAGTGTACTGCTTAGCCAGCTCTACAATGGCCCGGATGAATCGGTAAGAGCCTGGAAAGACGGCAAACAGTGCAGCTATCTCGATCTGGACCATCCGCAAATCAGCGGCGAACAAGGTCAGGTCAAAATGCAGAATAATGTGCAGGCCCGCATCGGCACCTCGCTGGGCGGCAAATGCATGACGCTGTTGGAATGGTCCGGCATCTTGCAGACCTTGCAACAACCGACACTGGATGCCTCCGGCAACGTGCTGAGCTTTCCGGTCACCCAACTGAACGCTTTCGATCGCAACGGCCAACCATTGAACATCGCCCAATTGCAATCGCTGATCAAAAAAGCCGCCGAGCCCAAGTTGGCCGCCTTGAAAATCGACCTGAACCAATCCCGCCCCGACATCACCAAAACCTTGCTGCCTTTCATCGCCGCCGAGAACAGCGAACAATTGCATGACACCATCAACAGCCTGCGTTTCAATCAAGCCAAAGCCGATGAAAAAGGCATTTTAATCAGCGTCGGTTATACCGCCGCCAACCAAACTGCCGACGGCATGAAACCGGCGCCGGTGTTGAACGAAGCTGAATTAAAACAATGGCGCAGCCTCTGGCAAGGCTGGCGAGCGTCCTTGGAAAAAAACATCGAGAAAGCGCCGATCAATACCGATGCCGACGCCAGCCGCGCCACTTTGCGCGATGTGCTGCAAAAAGCCGGCGCGGCCTTTGAGCAGGGCCTGACTGCGGAGTTTGTCGCGGAAAACGATCCGGTACGCAAATTTTTCAACAGCTCCTGGGACAATCTCGCCCCGCTACTGCGTGACGCGTCCACTCAACTACCCGGTAATAGCAGCCTGCGTTACGTGACCTTAATCGCCGCCACCGACTTGATGTACGAGCTGGAATCGATAGGTTCGCCGCTAGGCCTGGAAGTATCGTCCAACGGCTTGCGTAAATTGGCACGTTCGCTGATCGCTCAGGAATTCCCAAAAGGCAAAACCAAAACCAAGCGCAAAGGTTAAACAGATAACTATCTGTTACAACTAACCCGCACTACAAACCAAAAAGGGATACCGACTACGAGTCCGGTATCCCTTGTTTCTAGTTATCGCAGAATTTAAACCGCGCCAGCGGCATATGGCGCCAATGGATCCGCCCCCAAAGTTCCCACCAGGGAATGCAAATACTCCGGCGAGGAAATCTCAAGCAATTTCTGTTGGGCCTGACGATGCCGCTCGATCAGCTTCAATTCGCCTATCAAGGATTGGTGACTGCTTTCTTGCAAGAAGCCGCCCAAATAATCGACATGTCTCTGCCATAAAGCAATATCGCGCTGCTGCTTGATATGCAGGCGCTCCCGATACCAATCCGAAGCCAGTAAATAATCGCGGGTAAACATCGCCCGAATCTCCGGATGATGCGCATCCTTACCCTGATAATGGCCGTCGGCCATAATATGCAGCAAGGCATACAGCGGCGGACAGGCATCTTCTATACTGCCGTCTTCGATATACTGCTGGGCGACGCGCTGCTGGGTTTCGACGATATTATTGATGCCGTCCACAAACACCTCCAAATCCTGGCGCTCCGGCTGCAAAATTTCGTCGGTAAATACCGCATACGGATTATCGAAGATCTTACCCATCAATCCGTGCACGAAATGACTGGTGATGCGATAACCCAAGCGGCTGGCCAAGACGATTTGCCCGTTGTGCTCAAAATCGGTTAACGGTTCCAGATAGCCGTGCTTCAACAGAAATGCCGGGTGACGCTCTTCCCGCGACAGCCGCGCCCATATTTCCGGAATCAACAAACTAATGTCATGATCGACACGGGTGTCCGGACCGATAAATCCGGCGGAACTGGAGAAGCCGGGATAGCCTGTCAAAATGAACGATACCAACGCATTGTTCAGATCGGCGGTACCGCGCAGAGCATTGAACGGCCCTTTGGTCAACGCGCCTTCGCTGCCCGCACCGGTCGTAGACGGCGATTTACCAGTCAAGGAACAAACAAAGTCCATGAACAATTCCGGCAATTCTTGATAATGAATCGGATTATAAACCGCCAGCGCGCGGATGCCCGGTTCTGGCGGATTGTTGCGGCGCCCGGTCAATACCGCATCCACCGGATGGCACAGCGGTTGATTGAGCGGAATCTTGCGATGCAAACGCGCGCCCAGCTCGGCCACATATTTGCGTAAGGGTTTGACCACATCGACGCGAGTTTCCAGATAGCGCGGGTTTTTCGACGGCTTGCCGTTCACCAGGCGCGGATGCGCGGAACACACCACATAGCCTTTACCGTCGCGGTAAGCGTCGCTTAACAGCTTTTGCATCGGCGCGGTGAATTTGGAAAAAGTCAACACATCTTCCACGACCGCCGACAATTGCTCATGATCCAAAGGTTCGAAATTGGCCATGAAATTGCCGGGGCCGGACATGTTCAGCTCGGTCTGCTTGTCGTAACCGGGGATAATCGCATCGTCCGGGCGCTGGAATAGCCGATATTCGCAGTTGCTGACCAGCTTCAGGCTCATTTCATAACCGTCGTCCGGTAGCCAGGCGCGTACCGCCGCCATAGGCACCACGACCGAGGCGCTGATATCGTCTTCCATCTGCACTTTCTCGCAGGCGATATAGTCTTGCCTCACCTTGAAAGTCCGCCAGCCGCCATCCAGATCGAAACCTACCCGTAGATACGTCGCAACAATCTTACGCTGATTCAATTTCAACTCATGGCCCGGCGCGCCGTCGATCACGTCCACCGATAAATTGTCGCGCCAGTTATTACCCCATTCCGGGCGGTAAAAGCGTTTGATCAAAAACACCAAAGCCAGAATGCTGGGTGGAATGGAGCGCAACCAATCGTTAAACTCTTTGGTGTGATTCGGAGAAGGCGTCAACAACTTGATCACCGAACCCAGACTGCGCTCCGAACTCAACACAGTCCGGCTGGGGCCGCGATCCTCGCGCTCAAAACCCGGCAAGAAGCGGCCGGTATAATCTTTATCGAAAATCGCCTGCACCCGATCCAGATCGTGCTGCAAATCGTCCACGAACAGCGGGCCGTAGATAGCAGCATCCTCGATGGATTTGGAAATTTCGGATTTACCACCGCCGGATACCGTGCAGGGCTTGTGGCAAAAAGTGCCTTCCGCGACGGTACCGATCAAGCGCCAGGATGGCGCGCCGGGATGCTTGCACATCTCAATTTTATAGCCGTTGGGCTGCACGTAAATTTTGCCCGGCTGCAAGCGAATGTTGTGGCTTTGACCGTTTCTGATCCAGGTAATTTTCTGTGTCGCCAGACTCATCCGCAGATCCTGCGGCACGTAGATAATTTCCGGAAAATGCCTATCCACCGCGTAACCTTCTGGATGCACGTCCATGATCGCGCCATAGTGATAGGTCATCTCGTCGAAATCGTAGCCCGGTTCACGGGTCAGGCTACCGATACCGAACTCATCGCCATGATTGATACGGCGAAACGCCAACGCGCCGCCGGCATGCTCCTCTTCCGCCAAGCCGAACAAATTCGCGGCATAGCTGATCTGGGTTTTCACTTCCTTTTTGCAATAGCCATAATAATTGTCGGCCAGCAAGGTGACGATCACGCCGCTACGGTCTCGGGCGGTCAGTTTGAAGGCCTGGCCTTCGTTATACAGTTCAGCCGGATCTTGCCAGCACATGCCGTCCGCGCGCTGGCGTTCGCTGCCTTCATCCCAATGCGGCAGACCCAGTTGTTTTTTGGTGAGTTTACTTAAATGCGGCGCCAGTATCACGCACCCGCTGTGACCGGACCAATGCTCCACATCCAGGGCCGCATCGCATTCCGGCAGAGCTGGATTGCCGCCGTTGCCAAAGATACTCTCGACGAAATCCAGATTGCTGACCAGATTGCCCGGCGCGAAGAAGCGAATTTCCATGGACTTTTCGGCGGCGACACCCGGAATTTCCGGACAAACCACCGGCCGCAGCAACAGAGACGCAAACATCCGCGCCGGTTTGGGCTGATGAGCGGTAAACGGTAGAATCATCAAATCGTCGGGCGGGTTCAAAGCCTCACCCAACATCAAGGCAAAAGTCAGTTTGGGCACCTGCTTCTTGTCGCCGGGAACAGGCAGCCCGCCTTCGGCAACATGAAATGAGCCTTGCGTAGTGCGCCGGTCGCTGGCCGGATTGTGCAAAATACCCTGCTTAACCCGGAAGCTGGAAACGATTTCGGAGCGAAATTCGTCCTCTCCCAACGGCAGCGACAATTCGCGCGCCACCCCATGTTTATCCAGCTCGAAGGTCATGGTCGGTAAACTGGGGATTTTGGCAAAGCCGAGGTCGGCGCAATAGCGCTCCAGGAAGTCTTGAATACGTCTGTCGGCAGGGTAGAGGGAGGAACTGGCCAGCAACCGGCTTTTTTCCAGATAGCTGTTGAGCAAGTCCTGGGCGGTATCCATAAACTGCGCCGATGCGGTATCGATACACGTCGGCTGTCCGCATGAAGCCAGTTTCAGATTGATATAAAGATGCAACTGTTGCTTAACAGCTTGTTCGTCTTGCCCTTCCGGCCCGAGACCCAACGCCCTTAGCTTATCCATAACCCTCCCCCTCTAGTTTGAAGACACGATGCTTGCATAATATAGCAAACCCGTTATTTGGGGCAGCAGCGATGCTCAGCCCTCGCTTGAAACCGGCAAAAAGCCTCTATAACAACTTGATTTACAACATATTCAAATAAACAAAACTTTATTCCGGCGCAGTTTATCGCCGGTCACGACGATTCGCTTGCATTAGATACATCTTCCGTTATCGCTGATTTTCCCGCACTTGACTAAGCTACGTTTACGCCGGGGAATATGTCTGTTCATCGGAAAGGTTCGTCGGCGCAAGCAGCCGATTCGACTAAGGCGCAACGGTATTTAGATAGCGTTAAGTTATGCGGCCTCGGCAAGCGCTCACTTTCTTGGATGCCGCCACGTCTGACGTGTTACTCTCTTCAATCGCGCCCAGCAAACCCAAACTTGGGGCGGCTGTCCCGCGACTGCCTTTTCGGCCTGCATAGCCTTTCCCTGGAAGTTTTGTACCCGACTTCAGTGTATACAGCGAACTCTATTCGGATCGCTATCTCACCTTTTAGCCGGATATAACAACAGGAGTAATCATGCGCAATCGAGACAATATACTGTGGCTGCAATGCTGGCGCGACCAACAAATCGATTTTCACCAGCAAACCGTCAATCGTTTTCTGACCCGCTTCTGGCCCA
>CAZGUM010000091.1:0-16365 GCA_964529085.1 uncultured Methylomonas sp.
CCAAAAATGGATCGGATTTTTGTTTCTTCATCATGGCGATCACCTTTAGGTTAATAGCGCGGAACAACAAACATCACTTAACGTTTGCATCTGATTCATGGGCGATGCCTACCCGAAAGATTGCGGCATGCGGAAAATTCCCTCGGCCGCTTCCTGCCGACGCACGACCAACTCCAACAAGCCTCGCGCGCCAATCCGGTCTTTGTCGTCCAATGACACCAACTTTTCGAAAATCGCCTTGCTCAATTCCAGGTTTTCCAAGCGCATGTTCAAAAAACCGATCGACTTCAAGGTAAACAAATACAGCCTGATCCGGGTCAGCAAGTCTTTCGGCGCCTCGCTGATGTGCTCTCTTTCCAGCTCCCGCCAATCTTCCGGAAAATCGATGCCGGGGCGGATCAGGGTCAACGCCCGTTCGGAAATCAATAAAGCGTCCGCCAGGCGATGCTGGTAGTAATAAAACCGATTTAGCGACACCAGCACATTCAAGGATTCCGGTGCGCGCAAATAAGCTTGTAACAGCGGTAACTCCGCTTCGCCGCTGGCGTAAAGCTCGGAGGCGTATTGGATCAAGTCCTCCACTTCCTGGCTGTCGGCTTTCTCGTAATACAGATCCTTGGCGTCGAACTGCAGTAAATCCATTTCCATCACTTACCGCCCGCCGCTTGTTTCAATATCACCACATCGTCGCCGTGACAGACACCTTCCGCCTCGCAACTGCCGCAGGTTTCTTCCGCCACCACGAAGCGTTTTTGGTTGCTTTCCAGCTCATCCAGGCGGTCAACTAAACAACTCAGCGCTTTGCCGACCGGGTCCGGCACCAGATGGTGGTCCAGATCGATACCGCGCGGATCTTGAATCTTCAAGCCTTTTTGCTGAATGATCCGGCCGGGAATACCGATGACGGTACAGCAAGGCGGCACGTCTTTGATCACTACCGAATTCGCACCGACACGGACGTTGTCGCCCAGCGTGATCGCGCCGAGAATCTTGGCACCGGCACCGATTAACACGTTGTTACCCAATGTGGGATGGCGTTTTTCCTTGTTCCAGGTAGTGCCGCCCAAGGTAACTCCGTGATACATGGTCACATCGTTACCGATTTCGGCGGTTTCGCCGATCACCACGCCGGCACCGTGGTCGATAAAAAAGCGTTTGCCTATCGTCGCGCCTGGATGAATATCGACGTTTGTCAGCCAGCGGGCGAAAGCCGCCAATAAACGCGCCGTCAATTTCCAATCCGCATGCCACAAGCGATTGGTTACCCGATGCAGCAACACCGCATGCACCCCCGGATAAGCCAGTAATACTTCCGGCAAACCGCGTGCCGCCGGATCTCGGGCAAACACGCAGGCCACATCGTCGCGCCAGTCTTGCCAGAGTCCAAACGCAACGCTTGGACGCGACGGCGAGAAGAACATCATTTTGCCAAGCTCCAGGTGGTTTTACCGGGCATCGGTACGCCAGGTACCCGGAAGAAAGTGCCGGGATAACGATCATCCTGCAACTCGTTTTGAGCCGGATTGTGCTGTGGTACGTCTACTTTGGCAGTGCTGGGCACGGCTGGTTTTTGACGATTGCTACTCATCGGACACCTCGCTATAGGCTATGTAAAAAATGATTTAACTCGGTCGATTGCGGTGCGCGTTTGTTAAGACTGACAAACTCGCGAATCAGCGGCAGCAGGCGGCCGGCCTGCCAGCGGTTAATTTGGATGCCCAGTTGCTTGTAGGCGTGCATCACGCCCTGACTGCCGGAATGCTTGCCAAGCACCAATTGGTGGCTACGGCCAACCAGCGCAGGATCGACGCCTTGATAATTGTTGGGGTCTTTCAGCAAACCGTCGACATGGATGCCGGCTTCGTGGCTGAACACATCGCGGCCGATCAGGCTTTTTCGGCTGCCTATCGTGTCGCCGGAAGCCGTGGCTACTTGATGCGACAGCATTGGGAAATTGCGCAAATCCACGCCGGTTTCGAAGCCGTACAGTTGTTTCAAACCGACGACCACTTCTTCCAGCGCCGCGTTGCCCGCCCGCTCGCCCAGTCCGTTAACGGTCGTATTGACATGGGTAGCGCCAGCATATGCGGCAGCCAAAGTATTGGCGGTTGCCAAACCGAGATCGTCGTGGGCGTGCATTTCGATATCCATGTCGGTGACCGCCCGCAACTTGCGAATCGCTTCGAATACACCGAACGGCTCCATGATGCCGACCGTATCGGCGAAGCGAATCCGGCAGGCGCCAGCAGCTTGCGCGGCCTCGGCCATTGAAGCCAGAAAATCACCGTCAGCGCGAGAAGCGTCCTCGGCACCGACACAAACCCGCATGCCGGCGTCGACCGCCGTCTTCACGCAACGCTCGATGGTGCCAAGCACCCATGACCGGCTTTGTTTGAGTTTGTGTTGGATATGTTGATCGGATGCCGAAATGGATAAATCCACCGTGCCGACACCTAAATTCAGGCAGTGCTGCAAATCCTCGTCCCGCATCCGGGACCACACCAATAAATTGCTGGGCAGGCTTAAGGCGACAATGGCTTTGATCTCCTCCCGCTCCTGTGAACCCATGGCCGGTATGCCAATTTCCAGCTCGGGCACTCCCAGCGCCGCCAGCTGTGAAGCAATCGCCAACTTTTCATCCAACGAAAACACTACGCCAGCCGATTGTTCGCCGTCGCGGAGTGTGGTGTCGTCTATCACGATGCTGCGGGAGTTGCTTTTCATGGTTAGACCTTGAGTCGCAAAGTTAAGTATTTTCTAAGCGGAGCGTAAATCACGCCTTTCGAATGGAATAATGCAAAAGACTTGCCAACTGGAAAACGTTGGAGATTTGCGGTCTTGGCAGGGGTATTGGCAGAATACCGACAAGACAACGCCGGAAGATAAAGACGAAATTGTCGCGAATACGACAATTGAAGAACACCCGGCAAAATCGGCCGATTTGTCGGAAAGAAAAACGGTCGTAGCGGGTAAATCGTCAGACCTTGACGACAGCCAATTCATCCCGCTCGGCGACCGGCGAATCGATTAAACCTTATAAGCCCGGAATACCTATCTGCTGAATCCGCATCGCATTATCGCCCTCTTCATACGCCGGCAATTTGCCATCATGCTGATAAAGCTTGAAGGCCAAGGCATACGACAACACCCGAATCGGGTAGTCGCGCGGCAAGGTTTGTAGGTAGGGCTGCATCATCGCGAAGTCGGTGGCGCCGTATTGCTGCATGATGAAACGCAAACCGCCGTTGCGCGGCCCGATGTTGTAGGCCAGCAAGCCTAAAAATAAATCACCGTTCATTTGTTCCAGGTAGTGTTTAAAGGTGGCGGCGGCGACATAGGCGTTGTGTTTCGGATCGTTGACTTGCAGTTCCTCTACATCCAGCTCGTCGGCAGCCTCGCGGGTAATAGCCTTGGGCACGGCGGTGATTTGAAACAAGCCTTTGCCGCCATCGAAGCTGTCGCGCGGCATAAACGAGGATTCGGTAGCGGCGATGCCCTGCAGCAAATTGACATCGACGTCAAACGCCTTGGCCGCCGACTCGATTGCCGGATTGAAGGCATCGGCGCGCACCATCATTTTTTGCAGACCGCCGATGCCATGGCGGCGATACGCAGCATAAACTTGATGGGCCAGGGTGACTTTTTCGGCTTCCTGCTTGCCGCCGACCAAGGTACGAAAATGGGTAAACACCGAGGTATAACCGTCATGCATTACGAACCAGCCGGTCGAAACCGCCAGACTGACGGCCAAGGTTGCCGGCAAATACTCCACTCGACTATGCAAGCAGCCGCGCACCCGCGACCAGCCGATCAATAAGGCCGCCACCGCCAACATCAACACTAGCACGCCCAATGCAAACGGCAGCAAACTGGTAAAAAATCCGGGACCGGACAGCCAACTAGCCGAATAACCCAGCAGAAACATGGTCGCCAAAACCGCAGTGATCACCAACGCCAGCCCCTCCAAGGCAATCAGCCACCAGTTGGGCAAGCGCTGCTTGGTTTTACGACGCGGCTTAGCGGGTGACTTTCGACTTTTTCCGGCTTTGGCGCGAACAGGTTGCACCGACCTTGGCCGAGATTTGGTTAGAGTGATAGGCCGAGTCATCGAAAGTAACAAAGCATGTGGCATTAATCCGAAAAAACCGAGATTGGCGGCGGCGAAAATCCGGCCGTAAAGACTAGCGCTGGCGTTTGGCGACACAGGCGGTATATTCCTGTTACCAATTACGTCCAATAACTACTATAAAGCAGGTCCATAACCATGCACAACGCCTTCCGCCCGGCCTGGTGGCTGAACAGTCCGCATTTGCAGACTATCTCTCCGGCCTTTTTGCGGCGCATATCGCCGCCTGCCGGCATCCGCCGCGAGCGACTGGAAACGCCGGACGGCGACTTTCTGGACATCGATTGGATCGACAATGACAGCCGGCCGCTGGTGATTCTGCTGCACGGCCTGGCCGGCAGCAGCCGTTCCGGTTATATCCAAGGTTTGCAGCACAGTTTGCTGGCCGCCGGCTTCGCCAGCGTGGCGCTGAATTTTCGCGGGTGCAGCGGCGAGATGAACCGGATGGCACGCTGTTATCACTCCGGCGAAACCGAGGACATCGAGTTTTTGTATAACACCTTGCGCCGGCGTTTTCCGAATCGAGCGATGGCGGCGATAGGTTTTTCCCTGGGCGGTAACGTGTTACTAAAATGGCTGGGCGAACAAGGCGATAAGCTTGAGTTATCGGCGGCGGTGGCGGTATCGGTGCCGCTGTTGTTAAACGAATGCGCCGACAAACTGGATCGTGGCTTCTCGAAACTCTATCGCGACTATTTACTGCGCGAGTTGAAACAGTACATGCGGATCAAAATCCGACATTTGCAAAATATCGGCCAGCACGAACAAGCGGAGCAGATTTTAAAACTAGGCGACCTCTCGGGCATCAAGTCCTTCTGGCAATACGACGACAAAGTCGTGGCCGGCTTGCACGGCTTTAAAGATGCCCACGACTATTACCGGCGCAGCAGTTCCCGGCAATTTCTGAAACATATCCGCGTTCCAACCTTGGTCTTGCAAGCCAAGGACGACCCGTTCATGACCGAGCGGGTTTTACCGAGCGCCGCCGAACTATCCGACCGGGTGCAACTGGAGGTTTGTGCCGGTGGCGGGCATGTGGGGTTTGTGGGAGGATCGTGGTTTAGGCCGGAGTATTGGGTGGAGGAGCGGATTGGCACGTTTTTGCGAGAACATCATTTGTAACGTGACATTACAAAAACCAGTCACTGCGTTTTAAGGTACGCTGGTATGCGAACATGCAGAAAGCCCATTATATCTGACTATAACAGCCTACTTAACTCTTCAATCTTGTCAACGATTCTCTTAGCCCTCTCGGCACATTGTCGATGACAACCATTTATGTTATCGACAACAAGTTTATCATTTTCGCCTTCTAACTTTCCAAAAGTGAGCCCACTGTAGTAACGAGCCTGATCGACAAGCTCATTCAATAAATTAATGCTGCTTCGAATGTCAAGTAAGAGAATTTGAACACGGTTATCTAAATACCAGAGTGACGAAACCCGTGCATCCAAGAGTGGAACTGATATCTTTGGAACTACAATGTTCTTACCACTTTCTGCAATTTGCTTTCGAACCAACTCGCTGAGTTCTGTATCTGGCAAACCAAGTTGCATGTCAATCGAAATTTGTGTTGATTCCACAAAACTCGGCCCATGGTAGTTCGCTATAGCTCGTTGGAGCCATTGAAGGTAAGCTCGATCCACAGATCCGAAATGGATATTGATCGAGTAGTTTGTCAGGGCGAGCTTATATGAAACTTCTCGTAATTCGGCAGCCAATGCCAACTTAACTAAACTATTCTCCCTACGTCTCTTGATCGCTTCCGTCACAACAGGACCGAGCATGCCGAGCAACCAGCCCAATATAAGTAGAAGTAGTTTTTCGATTGTGTCTTCGGACATTTGGAAAGAGACCTTGCTTTTAATTGCTGGGTAATTTTGATTCGTATAACACAGCACAGTACTGACTTTAGCCTATTGATCTAGTCCAAGCGGAAAACATACTGGCTAAAACCCATCCCCCGCCAACGGCTCACGTTTAGGCACTTTAGCCAAAATGACCTGAAAAGCAGATTTGTCGGCACGTTCCGCACGAGCCTGCAAGTAGTCTTCAGTGGCGATGGCAGAGACTTTTTCGGCGACAGCACTGGCTATGAATTGATTGATCGATACGCCTTCCTTACTCGCCAACTCTTTGATGTGGCGGTGTATGGAATCCGGCAATCTCAGACTTAATGCACTCATGGTAAACGCTCCAGCAAGGTTTTTGGCGTGATGGCTTCAACACCGAATTTTTCGATTCGGGCAAAATCTTTTAAATTATGGGTAACAATGGTGTTCATTCGGGCGGCAACGGCCAACTCCAAGACTAAATCGTCTTTCGGGTCCGGCAAATAAGGTCGCCATAAAAAATATACCTTTTGATGGCGACTAAATTCGCACAGGTTATCCAACACTATGTCTATTTCAGCATCGGTCAGTTGCAGCATGGAGCGGTTGCGTTTTAGAACATCTTCATACTCGAACAAAAGCGGCGTCGATATGACTGTTTTCAGCTGCCCACCAGCTAAAAGCTCCAGCAATTTAAAGGATGCGCCATTGGCGGAATACAATCCTGCGAACAGAACATTGGTGTCCATTATAATTTTTTGCATACCATATACGGTATCACCATCATGATAACTTAAACAAAACTTCTTTTACCATCTGCGCAAATGTAAGCAATCGTTTTAAGCCGCCTAACCAAAAGGAGTTTTATGACCGTCAACCACTCCCAAGTCTTGTTCCTCTGTACCGGCAACTACTACCGTAGCCGGTTTGCCGAGTATTTGTTCAATCATCATGCACCGGGTTATGCGCTGCTGTGGCGGGCATTTTCGCGCGGTTTGGCTATCGAATTGCTGAAGGACGATGCCGGGCCGCTTTCGCCACACACGCGGCATGGCCTAGCCTTACGGGAGATTCCCATCGAACCCATTCGCGCGCCGCTTGCACTGACCGAACAGGACTTGGCCACAGCCCGGCATATTGTTGCCTTGAAGCAAACCGAACATAGACCCTTACTGCATAGCCGCTTCCCGGACTGGGTGGAGCGCGTGGAATACTGGCAGGTTGACGATATAGAAGATGCTCACCCAAATGAGGCCTTGCCGCAGATAGAAGCGGCGGTATTGGCTTTGCTGCAGCGCCTGAGTGACGGTTAGCCTAATAAAAATCCGACCGGGCTTACTTCTCCAGCCCGCCACGCGAACACCGTTACAGGAACTTGTCAGTATACTCCTACTCTTTTAGCAAACGGCGATAACACAGCGCGGCGCTGTGTTACTATTTTCCTCTTTTATTTTTACTGTTTGAATGTAATGGCGCCTAGCAAACCGTTGCAACTGATAGACCGCTTCGGCAGAGTGGTCAACTACCTGCGAGTATCGATTACCGACCGCTGCGATTTTCGCTGCGTCTACTGCATGGCCGAAGACATGACATTTCTGCCCCGCAGCCAGATTCTCAGCCTGGAGGAAATCCGCTTTATCTGCGAAACCTTCGTCGAGTTGGGTGTCGGCAAAATCAGAATTACCGGCGGCGAACCGCTGGTGCGCAAAGGCGCATTAGGTTTGATGCAAGACCTGGGACGCGTGCCAGGCTTGAACGAACTGGTATTGACCAGCAACGGTTCGCATCTGGCCGAAATGGCAGACGACTTAAAAGCAGCCGGCGTGAGACGCATCAACATCAGCCTGGATACCTTGGACCCGGCCAAATTCAAGGAACTGACTCGTACCGGCGATTTGCACCAGGTGCTGAAAGGCATCGACAAAGCGCGAACGGTCGGCTTCCAACGCATCAAACTCAACTCGGTGATTCTGAAAAACCGTAATCACCAAGAAGTCTGCGATTTGGTGCAATTTGCCGTCGAGCATGGCATCGACATCAGTTTTATCGAGGAGATGCCGCTGGGTGCGGTAGACAACCATCATCGCGGCGACGCTTTTTATCCCAGCGAATTGATTAGGCAGGATTTACAACAGCGCTTTACGTTAACGTCCGTCGCCGACTCGACCGGCGGACCTTCGGCTTATTACCGGGTAGAGGGCAGCGATAGCAAGGTCGGCTTTATCTCGCCGCACAGCGCCAATTTCTGCGGTACCTGCAACCGGGTGCGGCTGACCGCCGAGGGTCGTCTGCTGCTGTGTTTGGGCAACGAACATTCGGTCGATCTGAAGCAGGTAGTCAGATCACATCCCAGCGACAAAGCCATGCTGAAACAAGCCATTGTCGAAGCCATGCAAAGCAAACCCGAAAAACACGAATTTAACATTCACGAACAGCCGGTGATTTTGCGGCACATGAACGCTACCGGCGGCTGAACAACGGAGGATCTCATGTCGGATAACAAAGCCTACCACATCGTCGCCGAAGCCCGGCGCTACAAGGAAGAGCGGGAAAAAGGCTACCGCGAGCAAGCCTTAAAGCTGTATCCCTGGATTTGCGGGCGCTGTTCACGGGAGTTCGATCATAAAAATCTGCGCGAACTGACTGTACACCACGTCAATCACGATCACGACCACAATCCACCCGACGGCAGTAACTGGGAGTTGTTGTGCCTGTACTGCCACGATAATGAACATCAACGCTACGAAGAGTACGTGCGTTACGGCGGCAAAGCCACATCGGACGGCAAGGCGCCGGTAGCGACCTTCAACCCGTTTGCCGATCTGAAAAACCTAATGAAAAAAGACTGATGCCCAGCAAATGCGTGTGGGCGCTGGGTAGCGCCAACGAAGAGCATTATCACGATAACGAATGGGGCGTGCCGCTGCACGACGAGCAAAAGTTGTTCGAGTTTCTGGTGCTGGAAGGCGCGCAGGCCGGTCTGAGCTGGCGAACTATTCTGGATAAACGCGAGGCATACCGTGCCGCTTTCGATCATTTCGATCCGGTTAAAGTCGCCGGTTACGATCACAAAAAACTAGCGTCGCTGCTGCAAAATCCCGGCATTGTCAGAAATCGCTTAAAAATCCAGTCCGCCGTCGCCAACGCCCAGGCATTTTTAAAAGTACAACAGGAATTCGGCGGTTTTGACTCTTACATCTGGAGCTTTGTCGACAGCGAGCCGCGCCAAAATCATTGGTTACAGCATAGCCAATTACCGGCTTATACGCCGGAGTCGGAACGGATGAGCAAGGCCTTGCAAAAACGCGGCTTTAAATTTGTCGGTAAAACCATCTGCTATGCTTATATGCAGGCGGTAGGCATGGTCAACGATCACACCGTCGATTGTTTCCGTCATTCGCAATTAACAGCCGGCAAAACGCCATGAGTTCCGAACCGCACACCGCCGATTACCGGACTTTAATCGCCGACAGCCAAAGCCTGACGATTGCGACCTGTACCGAGGATGGTACAGCGGAAGTCAGTTACGCACCTTTTTTAGCATACGAGAACACTTATTACATCTATGTCAGCCGGTTGGCCAGGCACACCGGCAATATGCTGCACCAAGGCCGGGCTTCCATCATGTTTATCGAACCGGAAGCCGCTACGCTTAATCCGTTTGCCCGGCAACGCGTAACCTTCGATTGCCGCGTGACAGAAATTGAAAAACAACAGGTGGAATACGGACAGTTGTTAGACATGCTGCAAAACCGGTTTGGTGAAACAGTCGGTATTTTGCGTTCTCTAGCCGATTTTCACCTAATGGCATTGACGCCGACACGCGGCCACTATGTCGCGGGATTTGGCAAAGCATTTAGCATTAATATCGACAATAGCAATCTGTGAACAGCTAGCCGATAAAACTAATTTTTAACCGCCCTCGACCATGCCGGGATTTCGCCTGTTCAACCATGTCAGCACCCATAAGATTACTCCTGGTCAATAGCGGATTCGCGCTGGCCTATTTTATCGGCGGCTATTTGGGTCACATGCTGACCATGCCACCCAGCCACGCCAGCCCGATATGGCCCTCGGCAGGCATTGCCTTGGCCGGCATGTTAAGTTACGGACCGAGAATATTGCCGGGACTCGCATTCGGCACGCTCGGCACGCAAATATACGCATTTTGGGATACGGCCGCTATCGACGACGGGTTAATGCCGATTTGGCTAGGTACAGCTACCAGCATTGGCGCCTGCATTCAATCCTGGCTAGGTGCCGCGCTGATCAACCGTTGGATAGGCAAACACAATCCGCTGATGGAAGATAGGCATATCGTCTGTTTTTTTTTCCTGGCGATAGCCAGTTGCGTGGTCTCCGCCAGCATCGGCGCAAGTTTGTTGTATTTTTTAGGCGTTATAAGCTTCTCGGAAATCGGCTTAAACTGGTGTACCTGGTGGATAGGCGATGCGATAGGTTCGGTCATCTTCGCTCCGCTGCTGTTGCTGTTCGTCGGCGCTCCCCGCCATATTTGGCGACAACGGCAGAAATTCGTGGCGTATCCCCTGTCCATATCGCTATTGCTGGTGATTACAGCCTTCGTCTACAGCCGCCGCCTGGAAAACGAACGTATCGTCGAGCTATTCGAAAATCAGGTCAATCTCACACATATCAGTCTACAGGGGCATTTCAACGAAAACATATTGAACAATCAGCTGTTAAAAGCCTTATTCGATAGTTCCGAATCGGTCAATCGCAACGAATTCAGATCCTTCGCTCACACCATTTTCGTTAAACACCCCGAATTAGAAGCCTTGGAGTGGATACCCAAGATTAACGGCGAAGAACGCGCCGAGTTTGAGAGTCAATTCGAAACCACCATTAGCGAACACGACGCCAACCAACAGCTGATAGCGGCCAGAAAACGGAACATTTATTTACCTATTGCATATACGTTCGGCAACGAACAAAACATCGGCTTCGATATAGCCAGCAATCCGCAGTTAATTACCACCATCAATAAGGCAGTAGCCTCCGGCGAAACCGTTCTCGCCTTCAACCCCGCTACCGGAAACAAACCATCCGGCTTGGTCATTTATTCGCCGGTGTACACAAAAGGTAAACCCCTGAACAACAGCGCCCAGCGCCAACAATTTTTCGAAGGCTTGGTGAGCAACACGTTTGTAATACGCAACGAAATCGACGAAATCTTCACCCGGGTGCAAAGCAAACAATTGTCCTTAGCCGTTTACGACCAACAGCAACTACTCTATGACAGCAACACGGACAGCTTGGCATACAACTCCAACTTTTCCGTGCCCGCCAAACAACAAACGCTAACCATAGCCGACCGAGCCTGGATACTTGAATATCGGCCCTTGCCGGCCTTTTACACCGAACAACATTCCTGGACGATTTGGTGGTTGCTAACCGGCAGCTTTCTATTATGCGGTTTAACCAGTTTCGGATTGATGCTGATGAGCGGCCGTACCGCGCGTATCGAAGACTTGGTCGCCTTAAAAACCCGGGACTTGCTGCGCAGCAATCAAGCGCTGAATACCGAAATCGAACGCCGCAAGCAACAGGAAAACGAGTTACGCATTGCCGCGACCACCTTTCAATCGCACGAGGCCATTATCGTTACCGACGCAAATGGCCTGATTTTGCGCGTGAACAATGCCTTCAACAAAATTACCGGCTATAGCGCGGAGGAAGTGATAGGCCGTCATCCGGATTTCCTCTCGCCCACCCACCAAAAACCCGATTTTATCCAAAACCTGACCCAGGCCTTAGTCAAAAACAACCAGTGGCAAGGCGAGATCTGGAACCGGCGCAAAAGCGGCGATGTGTTTCCTGAATGGCTAACGGTCACCGGCGTCAGAGACGAGAACGATAATTTATTGAATTATGTGGCTATTTTTTCGGACATCAGCGAACAAAAAGCCGCCCAACGGGAGATCCATGAACTGGCATTTTACGATCCGCTGACCGGTTTACCCAACCGACGCTTGCTACTGGACCGTCTGAAACAGGAAATCGCCGCCGCCAAACGCCAAAGCTTTTACGGTTCGCTGTTTTTTCTGGATCTGGACCACTTCAAAACCTTAAACGACTCGCGCGGTCATCAAGTCGGCGACGAATTGCTGATTCAGGTTGCCCAACGGCTTAAATCCATTATTCGGGACGAAGATACGGCCTGCCGGCTGGGCGGCGACGAATTTATCGTGATGGTGCCGGGTCGCTATGCGCAGCTGCCGCAAGCCACCAGCCACGCGGCAATGCTGGCGGAAAAAATCCTGCACACTATCAATCAGCCCTTCACAGTACAGGGTAGCGAACACCATTTCTCGACCAGTATCGGCGTGACCTTATTCCCTGAAGCCGCCGAGCATCCCGAAGCGGTAATTCAGCAAGCGGATACAGCCATGTATCGAGCCAAGGAAAGCGGCCGCAACGGCATCAGTTTTTACCGGCCGTCGATGCAGGAAACCGCCGACCGGCGTTTAACGCTGGAGAAGGAAATCCGCCAAGCCATCAAAGAACGGCAGTTTTTGCTGCACTATCAGGCCCAAGTCGATCACCATGGCCAAATAGTCAGCGCCGAAGCGCTGATCCGCTGGCAGCATCCCGAGAAAGGGATGGTGTCGCCGGCCGAGTTTATTCCAATCGCCGAAGATACCCAGTTGATCTTACCGATAGGCGATTGGGTAATGCGCGAGGCTTGTCGGCAAATCAAAGTCTGGGACGCGCAAAACCAAGCTATTCATCATGTGGCTGTCAACGTTAGTTCCCGGCAATTTCGCCAAGCCGATTTCGTGGATCAGGTTAAGCGTATTTTGCTGGACGCCGAACTCCCCGCCGAACGCCTGGTGATTGAGCTGACCGAAGGCTGCGTCATCAGCGACATCGACGATACCGTGGAAAAAATGCGCGACTTGCAGGCCTTGGGCGTGAAAACCTCCATCGACGATTTCGGAATCGGCTATTCCAGCTTGTCTTATCTGAAAAAACTGCCTATCAGCCAGCTTAAAATCGATCAAAGCTTCGTTAGAGATATAGCCAGCGACCCTAACGACGCGGTGATTGTGGAAACCATTATTAATATGGCTAAAAACCTGGGCCTGCATGTCATTGCCGAAGGTGTTGAAACCCAAGAGCAAATGAATTTTTTACGCGATAAAGGCTGCCTGTCCTATCAAGGCTATTTCACCGGCCGACCCATGCCGGCCGCTGCATTCGGCTCGACGCCCGACGCCATATTGACCGAATAGCCGGCGAAACTTTTTTAGATACTCTCGGCAAGGCCTCATTGCACACAAGTCGTGGCGGGTTTAGATCTAAACCAAATAGCCACTCGGGCGGCGGCGTTTTGTAACGCCGCATCGTTTAAGCGTAAGCCGCTGTAAAGCAGTGCGCGCCAGGTTTCCCGAGGATCCAGCATTTTCTCTCCGCCCAATATTGTCTCCCCACTCCAACAAATTCGGGTATTCCCTGCTGAATGCACCACCCCGTTGGCATCGACGCGCGCCAGCAACCAGGCTGCCGCCAAGGCCAAATCGTCTTTTAAATTATCGGCATAAGTACCGTTGTAGCCGGCCAATAACAAATCGTTACCCTGATTAATTGCAACGGCCTGATAGTGCGTATCCCAGCCTGATCTTTCGATAAAATAGCCTCTGCTATCAAATATCGTGATGACTTTGGCCAAATAACTATCCACCAAATCTATAGCCGGCAAATTGTCCAATAACGAACCACAAGCTTGGTAAGTAACCGCGTCGAACAATAATCTGTTCGCCGAAATGGCATCGGCGGTAAACAAAATACTGTCTTGGGTCAACAGCCAGTCCAAACCGCGCGCCAAGGCCTCGCGGACTTGCGCCAATTCCGCTGCGGAGGCCACCAATGTATTGAAGCTGGCTGGGTATTGCGAGAACGCCTTGATGGCTAAACACGACTCCCCCAGAAAAAAACTCGCCGCCTGCGCGACCATACTAGGCGTCACGGCATAGCCTTGCAGACTGCTTGGCAATAAAAAAGGCACTTTGCCGTCGGCGGCAATCGCATCGGTACCGACTTTAATCGCCAGAAAGGCTCGTCGCGCATCCGCGGAACGGCCGGCCGCCAACATAGTCCGCAAAGCCTTACCGCTAGTTTGCTGCCAACGCGGGCTGTACATACCGTTCCACAAGTAATTACGGCCCAGCAAGGAATTGCCGGCGGGCGGCATCCCCGGTGTAATGACAGCTGCCGCATCCCGCGGGAATGCGTTGTAAGCCTTAACATCCGTGGTCTTGGGTTCGGGAGTGTTTATGCCGGCGGTCGGCGAAGGCAAGGCGTTGAAATAATCCGAAAGGCTCGTCCAATAGACATCCCGCAGATCTTGCCAGGAAAATACGAGCGCCGTTGTAGTTAACAAGCTGATAACAAGAAAGATTTTAGACATTTTCATAGTGCCTCCCGGGCGTAACCTGAAATGATCGGCATCCCCCTTGCCGTAATCGATTCTACTCCTGATTCGGGAACGGCACTATTTCCGCCGAAGATGCACTCTAGACTGGCTTAGCGAAATCGCTATGCAATACCCGACAAACATTCTCTTAATACCACGGGCTGCGTTAAAATTGCCGCCTCAACGATAGGATTAGGGACTTTCAAGATGAATATTAAAATTTGCCTGTTTGCCATTGCCGGCTTTCTGATTCCCACGGCTCAAGCCAACGAAAAACCCGCGATCCGTTTAGGAGCCATGGCTGCCGGCACCTTAAACTGGGAACTAGCGGCGATGCGTAACCTGGGCCTAATGGATAAAGCGGGATTCACCGTGGAAAACATCGCCGTTGCCAATCAGCAGGCCGGCAAGGTAGCCCTGCAGGCCGGCTCGGTGGACATCATCGTTTCCGACTGGATCTGGACGTCCAGCATGCGTAGCGCGGGCACAAATTTAAGTTTTTATCCATTTTCCGACACCTCGGGCGTACTTTTGGTGCCGGCCGATAGCCCGATCAAATCGTTGGCTGACTTAAAGGGCAAAAAGCTGGGTATAGCCGGCGGCGAGTTGGATAAAAACTGGTTGCTATTGCAGGCGCTCGGCCAGCAACAACAACTGGATCTAAACGCCGGCGTGGAAAAAATCTACGGCGCGCCACCGCTATTGAGCCAGCAACTGCAAGAAAAACGCGTCGATGCCCTACTGACTTTCTGGCAATTCGCCGCGCATCTGGAAGCGCAAGGCTACCGGACTTTATTGACCGGCGAGGACATCATTCGCCAACTCGGCATCAGCGAAACGGTGCCCAGTATCGGCTACGTATTCAAACAAGAATGGGCAAATCAACATAAAGCCGCTTTCAAAGAATTTCTGAGCTTAAGCAAACAAGCTCACGATGCCTTGTGCAGTTCCGATGCCGAATGGCAGAAAATTTTGCCGCTCACCGACGCCGCTACTGCCAGCGAACAGCAAAAACTCAGGTTGCGTTATTGCCAGGGCCGGGTCGAGCAATGGGGTACCAGCCAACAAAACGCAGCTGCAAAAATTTATACCCTGCTGCATCAACTTAGTAACAACAAGCTAACCGGCCAATCGCCACAACTGCAAGCGGGGACTTTCTGGTCGGCCGATTGATGTTGACGGGCGCTTTTAAACTTAACCACTCTGCCGTCACGCTGCTATCGCTGTTAGTGCTGCTGGGCATCTGGCAGCTGGCTGCCAGCTTGATCAACAGCCATACCCTGCCCTATCCGGTCCGGGTCGCCGAGGTATTTTGGCAAGCGACCCAGTCCGGCGAACTACCGTATCATTTGGGCGTCACGTTGCTGCGCCTGCTTGTCAGTTTTTCGATTGCGATGGTATTGGGCTGCGCGATAGGTGTTGCGCTGGGTAAAAATAAAACCCTGGATGCTTTTTTCGATAACTGGCTGGTGATCTTTCTGAATATCCCGGCGCTGGTGACTATCATCCTTTGCTATGTCTGGTTCGGACTCGCTGAATCCGCAGCAATTTTGGCGGTGGTAATCAATAAGCTGCCGAATGTGATTGTCACCATTCGCGAGGGAACGCGAACGCTGGACAAAGATTTGCTGGAAATGGCGGAAAGCTACCGGTTCGACCGCAAAAAAACCTTCGTTCATGTAATCTGGCCGCAGTTGCACCCGTTCGTAATGGCCGCCACCCGCTCCGGCCTGGCGCTGATCTGGAAAATTATTTTGGTGGTGGAACTGCTCGGCCGCAGCAACGGCATGGGCTATCAGTTGCATCTGTTCTTTCAATTGTTCGATGTCGCCAGCCTGCTGGCTTACACCTTAGCCTTCGTCGCGGTGATTCAACTGATCGAATGGCTGTTACTGCGGCCGCTGGACCGCAAAGCCTCGCGGTGGCGGCGATGAACGATATTACCATCAGCATCCAGGATAAGACTTATCGCT
>CAZGUM010000092.1:0-2251 GCA_964529085.1 uncultured Methylomonas sp.
CCCCACGCTTTGAAAGCCAGCCAGCGCCGCATTGGCGTAATACAGGCCGGTATCGACGTCGGTGTCCCAGTCCGGCAAATGCCGCTGATATTCCAGGTAGGAAAAACTCATAAAAAATGTGGCTTGCGTCAGCATGCCAAGGCCGCTCTGAGTGCCGGCGATCAATTGGGTATCTTGCGCCAACCAGTGTTTTTCCACGCTCAGCATCACATCCGGCTGAAATGGCACCGAAGGTACGGCGGTGGAAACAAATTGCGCGTTCAAAAAGCTCAAGCCTAAATCCCAACCGGCCGCCAGACCGTAATTTGCGGAGATATTGGCAACGGCTGCCGAGGCGAAAATATTGGTTTCCTGCTCTATATCGATAGTACCGACATCGGTAGCATCGATTTCCGGCATATTGCGCACCGGTTTTTTGTGCTGACCGGCATCGGCACGTTCTTTTGCCGGCAGGTTTGCGGCAAGCAGCGTCAGCAACATGAGACACCGCAGCCCGATTTTAGCCCTGCATACCCTGCTATCCATGTTCCCCGATCCAGATTAGATGTACGGCACCGTGCCTACCCACCGCTTTTACAAGCCGATACCGGCAAAGCTTACCCGCGAATGACTCTGGAAAAAACTATTTGCACAAAAGATATTGTATCGCTACTATATCGATGCAATACATTTACCGGAGAGCCACCCATGCGCAAAATAATTATAATAAGCAGCGTTTTAATGTTGAATGTGCTGAACGCGAACAGCGTTAATGCTCAGCCGCAGTCATTCTCGGAAAACGTAATCCCTGCCAGCACCTTGCCCACACTTCATACCAAAACCTCTGAAAAGTTTGACGATCTAAAAACCGAACTAAGCATTTATTCTTTGATTGCCGGCATTTATGCCTTGTATTGGCTGAAACAACGAGCCTGATCCCAAGTAAAAACCTTTGTAAACTCTAAGGGCGTGCCGACAGATGCTGTCGTCCACGCCCAAAAGTATCTATTGACGGTGAATCCCAGGCCGCTCGCAATTATTGCGCCACACCCACCGCTCATATTATGCCGTTACAACTCGTTTCATAGACGCCACTAAATGTTTCGAATGCACCTACACGCGTCTCGAATGGACACATCGGCACTGCAAATGCGCCGCCGACACGCGTGAAGGTATATTCCAACCTTCCGGCCGCAGACACGCAAGTTGCGAAGGTGCATGTCAATGCGACGAGCGAATCAACGCAAGCTTTGAAGGTGCGCTCCATGGCTGCGAATGCGCATTCGCAAGTTTTGCCCACGCATTCCAAGGCATCGAACGCGCCAACTCAAACCTCGAAGGTGCATCCCCGGCATTGGTATGTCTATTCCGCAGCTTGACAGACGGCAACGAATACAACGTTGACGTGACTATTTAAAAATTTGCCACACCTTAGAGGCAGTCTAGGACCCACGTTAATGACAGGAATCACTCAGCGCCGAATCTCGGACAGCGCTTCTTCGCGAATCGCTGTTTGCAAATCGATCAGACTCTTCTGGCTGACCTGAATTAAGCCCCGATAGGGACGGTCCAAATCCAGAATGATGAACACCATGACCACAATCAACCAGACCATGATGTAGGTGACGAACGACGTGCGATGCCCGGCCAAACCGTTGGTGTAGCCGACGATGGCGCCGCTCATCACAAAGGTGGTGTATAACAGCACCAACACTAACTCCGGTACATGCCGATTAACCTCGGCATCGCGTTTACCGAAGTTATCGACCACATCGTTCAAGGCGGGAATAAACAGACCGGTGGTCACCGGATTCGGCGCGGTTTCGTTCGCCTGCCGGGCATAATTCCACAGCTTGGCTTGCATGCTTCCGGCCTCTGCGATCAGCGCGGCGCGGCGATCATGCTCGGTGAGGTCAACGGAACCGGTCCGCACCCGTAAATCGACATAGTTGCGCATTAAGCCGATCACATCCTCGCGCACCGCCGCCGGCAATAGTTGTGCGCGCAAATATGCGGTACCTATGGCATTGGCTTCGTCAACCACTGCCTCGCTGCGGCTGTCGTAGCGTTGCAAGGACAGCGAAAAGGTAAACCCCAGCAGTAACGCCAATATGCCAAGCAAAGAACCCGAGACCGAATTGACATGGGATTTAAAGTTATCGTCCACTTTCGGCTTGATCCGTAAACCCAACCGATAACCCAGCTCAATCGCCAGCGCCATGGAGCCGAACAACAATCCGGCTATCAGTAAACTGTTAACGTCGTAGGTAAA
>CAZGUM010000092.1:2351-3773 GCA_964529085.1 uncultured Methylomonas sp.
TCCATATACAACACGTGATCCATCCGCGCCGCCAAATCCGGATCATGCGTAACCACCAAAAAGCTCACCTGCAATTCTCGGTTTAACTCCAACATCAGCTGATAAATCTGCTCCGCGGTTTTGCTGTCCAGGTTACCCGTCGGCTCGTCGGCCAAAACGCATTTGGGTTTGTTGATTAAAGCCCGCGCCACGGCGGCACGCTGCCTCTCGCCGCCGGACAGTTCGCCGGGCTTGTGCAACAGCCTATGCCCCAAACCCACGCGTTTCAGCAGCTCAGCGGCTTGCTGCTGCGCCTGCTTGATCGAGCGATTGCCTATCAATAACGGCATCGCCACGTTTTCCAGGATGGTGAACTCGCCCAACAAATGGTGAAACTGGTAAATAAATCCCAGGGAGCGATTACGCAACTGGCTTAATTTACCGGCGCTGACTTGATTTAAATCCGCGCCGTCGAGGATCACCGAACCGGAGCTGGGTTTTTCCAAGCCACCCAGTAAATGCAGCAAGGTGCTTTTACCTGAACCGGAAGCACCCATGATCGCTACGCGTTGGCCGGCATGAATAGCCAAGTCCACGCCTTTTAAGACCTCAACGTTCAGGTCGCCCTGCGCATAGCGCTTGGTCAGTTGTTGACACTGTAAAATGACGGGGCTATTCATAACGCAATACCTCGGCCGGATTGACTCTGGCCGCTTGCCAGGCCGGATAAAGCGTCGCCAGCAGGGACAGCAAAAAAGCCACGCAGGCGATCCAGTAGACATCGGTCCAGATCAGTTTGGAGGGTACTTCACTGATGTAATAGACATCGGCGGCCATGAATTGCACGCCAAAGGTTTTTTCAATAGCCGGCACGATGGTTTCCACGTTCAACGCCAGCAACACGCCGCCGACCGTGCCTAGCAGCGTACCTATGCTTCCAATCACGCAACCCAACACAATGAAAATACCCATCACCGATCCGTTCGACAATCCTTGGGTTTTTAGAATGGCAATATCGCCACGCTTATCGGTCACTACCATCACCAGCGTGGAGACGATATTGAATGCCGCCACCGCGACGATCAGCAGCAAAATAATGAACATCGCCCGCTTTTCGGTTTGTACCGCTCGGAAAAAATTGCTGTGGGCTTGAGTCCAGTCGCTGACCCGAAACTCGTCTCCCAAACTGTCCGCCAGACTTTGGGTGATGCGAGGCGCATTGAATAGGTCATCCAATTTCAAACGCAGACCGGATACAGCCTGCTCCAATCTGAATAATTTGCCGGCATCGTCAAGATGCATCAAGGCCATATTCCGGTCGTATTCGTACATACCGACCTTGAATACACCAACCACGGTAAAGCGTTTCATGCGCGGCAAAATCCCGGCCGGCGTGGAGTTGATTTGCGGCGTGATCACGGTCACTTTGTCGCCCATCATCAC
>CAZGUM010000092.1:3873-16321 GCA_964529085.1 uncultured Methylomonas sp.
ATACCGAGCACGGATGTTAAGGTAATGAAGGAGATGAATTGGGTGCGTTTTTTGGCGCGGGTATAGCGTAACCCGATATACAGGATGAGTGGTTTGAACATGCTCTGAGATTTAAGGGTTTTTACAAGCGGCGCAATAACCGTAGAGGTAAAGGCTGTGATCAGTGAGTGTGTAACCTAATTTCTGAGCGATTTCAGACTGGCGTTTTTCGATGACATCATCGGTAAACTCAGCGACTTTACCACATTTCATACAGACCACGTGATCGTGATGGTTGCCTTTGTTCAATTCGAAAATCGAGTTGCCGCCTTCGAAATGATGCCGTTCCACCAGACCGGCCGCCTCGAATTGGGTCAGGACCCGGTAGACCGTGGCCAAACCGATTTCCTCGCCCTCCGACAGCAAGATTTTATAGACTTTTTCCGCCGACAAATGCCGGTCGTCTTGTTGCTTTTCCAGAATCTCCAGAATTTTGATCCTGGGCAATGTCACTTTTAAGCCCGCATTACGCAAATCCTGAGTTTCCACAAGCGCGTCTCCTTTAAACCGATAATCGGTCGCATTGTATCGTTTTTTGCGCTAAGCCGCTGACAGAATTATGGGATAATGCGCCATCGTTTGTCGTCGGATTTAACCCACTCCTCATGAAAAAATCGCTTTTATTGCTTGCGGCCGCCACCAGCCTGCCCCTTACCGCTTGCAACACCATCCTGAATAATCTGCCCGGGGTTTACACCTTGGATATTGAACAAGGCAATATTATCGATCAAAACATGGTCAACCAGCTGCGGCCGAACATGACCAAACGGCAAGTGCTTTACATCATGGGCTCGCCGATGTTGGCGGACGCTTTCCATGAAAAACGCTGGGATTATTTATATTCGGAACAACCTGGCGGCGAAGATAGAGTACAAAAGCGGATCTCTCTATTTTTCAACGGCGACAATTTAATGGGCGTACAAGGCGACTTTAGACCCAGCGCGCTACCGGTAGTGAAGGAATCCACGGAAACCAGCGTCGACGTCCCGAAACGCGATCTCGAGCGTTCGATGTGGGAAAAAGTCAGCGGCTTATTCGGCGGGGAACCCGACACCCCCATTCGCAAAAACAATCAAGCAGCTAACGAGCAGAAAGAAGCCGGAAGTTCTACGGAGAAAGACAAAGAAACAGTGGAAGAAGCTTCGGACAAAAAATAAACCGACTCGTAGACACGCTTTACAGCAGCAGCGCCCCGGCAATCGCGATAAAGTTGTCTGCGGCCTGAATCAGTGCCGGGGCGGTCAGGCTATGGATACCGTAAACATCACTGGCGGTACCGAAATCGTTGCGAATCTTTTGCAACAGCAACTCGAAATCCCCGTCTCCCGACAGCAGAATAACTCGATCGGCCTGGGCCGCGTAATCCATTACGTCCAAGGTAATCCCCACATCCCAGTCGCCTTTACTGGTGCCGTCGCGGCGCTGAATATAAGGTTTCAACTTGACGGTAAAACCGATATTTTTCAGGATTTGTTGAAACCCCTGCTGCTTGCTGTCGCCACGGTCAGTGGCGTAGGCGAAGGCAGCGACAACCTGTTTGCCCGCGGTTGCCTGCTGCCAAAACACGCTGTAATTAAAATGTTTCTGGTAACGTTGCCGGGTGGTGTAGTAAATATTCTGAACGTCGACAAAAATCGCTACCTTTTCCATCCAATGCTTACTTCAAAAAAGAACAGCAATAATCGCTGGCAGTGCTGACTTTCATCGTGAATTGCGCATTGCCTGGCACATTGAAAGATTCTCCGCCTTTCACGGCTTGCCAGGCATCGTTACCCGGTAACAATACTTCCAGTTCGCCTGCCAGGATTTCCATTAACTCCGGCTCCGCCGTGTTAAAGGTATATTCGCCAGGCTGCATGAATCCCAAGGTTTTCGAACTACCGTCCGCGAAACGAATCGTGCGGCTATTCACTTTGCCGTCGAAATAGACGTTGGCCTGCTTGACGATAGTGACATTATTGAATTCTGACATGATGTAAATCTATTACTAGTAAAAAAAGGAGCGCAATCATAGCAGATCGCTTTGTTTGCGAATAACAAAAAGCCGGGGTGCGCCGGGCTTATCGTGATAACTCAAAATCTCTTCCGACGTAAAATTGGCTTTATCCAATCGTTGACACCATGCCGCCAATTGCTCTGCTTCCAATTCGCCACCGGGGTGTCCGGGATAGGCTAATACGGTGATTGCCGCGACTGGCGCCAACAATGCGCAAGCCGCATGCAACGCAGCCAGTGTCGAATCGATTTGCGTAATCACGGTTTTGTCGGCTCCCGGCAAGTAACCGAGATTGAACATCGCCACCCTCACCCTGCCGTGCCATTGCTCGGGAATATGACGCTGCATGTCGGCATGACTGGCGAGACATAGCTTCACTCTGCTCTGCAAGTCGTATTCCAGTAAACGTTGATAACTTTTGATCAGCGCTCGTTGTTGAATATCGAAACCAAACACAAGCCCCTTCACCCCGACGCTTTGAGCCAAAAACAAGGTGTCATGGCCATTTCCCAGGGTGGCGTCCACCGCGATATCACCCGGATTTAGATATGAGCCGGCGATGTTGTGTGCAAGCTCAAGCAGCGAAATGCGTTTCATAGTAGCGTTTTACATCGCAGCCTTTCGGCAAGCCGGCTTGCTGTTGCAAGTATTCGGCAAAGCGCGCCGCATGCCAGGGCATCGCCAAACTGCCCTTGGCGCCGAAACCGTTAAAAATATGCAACTGTTTATACTTGGGATGAGTGCCGATAAAAGGCTGTTTATCCAGCGTAGCCGGCCGAATTCCGGCCCGGTGTTGATAAACTTCGCAGGATTGCTGCAGCGGATAAACCGACCGCAAGCTATCCAGCAAAACCGTTTGCGCGAGTTGCGTCGGTGAATTGTCCATTCGGTCGACTTCGAAAGTGGCGCCGGTTTTAAAGCGCCGAGTTTCCAGCGGAATCAGCCAATGCCCATAATTCAAAATGTGATCCGGAATGTCTTGCCGGCTTAGGCAGCTTAATATTTCGCCTTTCGCCAATTGAAACGGTAAACCGCCGAACCAGGGATTGCTCAAAGCTCTATGCCCTTCACAAAACACGATATGCTTAGGCTTAAGCTCTCCCCATCGCAAATCCTGTTCCAGCCTAATATCGCTGTATTCCACCACCGTCTGCCGGTAACAACCATTACTGATCAAAAAATCGCGCAAACTTGTCAATAAAGCCTCGGTCTTTAGGTAACCGGTTTGCCGTTGCCTCAGTGCGCCGAACGCTGCTTCTATGCCTTTAGGCGCCGGCGCCATATCGGATAAATAGGCAAAATAATCCGGCTGCGCCAAACGCCGCTCGGCCAATTCCCGTTGTTTGCGATTGAGCAGAATTTTCAGCATCGGCACTTGCATATAGAAATTCTGCCGAAAATCCGATTCGAGTTGCCGGTAAGCCGTTAAGGCGGCCGGCAACAAGCTTTCTATGTCCGGTTGTTTGACTAAACGTTGCCCGGTCACAGGATTGATCAAACCGGCAGCGACTTGCGACGCATTTTGCAAACCGTCGTCCACGACCAATACCCGAAGACGCCGCTTAAGCAACTCCCAAGCCAGTAAACTACCGGCCAACCCCTGCCCAATCAGCAATACATCGATTTGCATCAGGATTATTTGGCGTGCAAGGCCTCGCCTTTAAACACGATGCCATCCCAACCGTCGCGTATGAAATTTCTGATATTTTGATGGTCGTTGCCGGCCGGATTATGCAACACATCCTTGCGGTAATAATCGCCGAATAGCGCCAGAGTCTGTTCGACAGTTAGTTGCTGCAATTGAGCAAACGCAAAAATCTTGCAGGATCCTTCGTTGCGCCCGGCTTCGTTAACGAGCGGCTGATGCAACCCGTTGCTGAATTCGGTGGGCTGATAATGGTAATGTTCGGCAATTATTGCCATGGTGTCTTGAAAATCAATATCTTGTTTAGTTTTAACGCGTTGTAAAAAATCGTTCAGCATCATTGGCTTAACCCTTAATTTCCCTTATTATTTGAATCGTTACCGCCGGAATTGACCAAAACGGCGGCATAAACAGTTATAATCGAGCCATGAGTCCGCATTATTTCGTCACTGCGGGCTGCGTTCGGGATCGACTTATTATTGTTATATTCCGTTAATACAATCGCGCACTGCCCTGTCGGCTGGTTCGGATCTTACGGATTGCAACCTCAATAACATCATAAAGGAATACATTTTGAAACAGATAATTACTCTTTTATCGTTTTGTCTGCTTTGCTCTAATGCCGCTTTCGCGGCCCCGGAAACTCAAATCCCGCCAGCGGCACCAATAGAATCAGTCAACGCCGCAATCGGCTCGGCACCTAATGTGATTATCGAGCAAACCAATTATGCCTCTTATCTACTGTCGCCAGGCGATGCACTCGAAGTAACCGTCTGGAAAGAAGAAGGCTTGCAACAATTACAGATCTTGATTTCACCGGACGGCACCATTATTTTCCCCTTGATCGGCACTGTTGGCGCAGCCGGCAAAACCATTACCGAACTTAAAGACAACCTCACCACCCGGCTTTCCGACTATATCTCCGATCCCTCGGTTGCCGTCAAATTACTGAATAACCAAGGCAATTCCGTATTCGTGATCGGTAAGGTCAATAAACCCGGCCAGGTGTTCTCCGGCAGACGCATGGATGTATTGCAGGCCCTCAGCCTCGCCGGCGGTTTGACGATATTTGCCAAAGAGGGCTCAATCAGCATCATTCGCCGCAGCGGCGATCAAGTTAAAGTGTTTCCTTTCGACTATAGCGATGTGATTGATGGCGAGGATCTGGAACAAAACATCCTGCTGGAACCGGGAGACACGGTCACCGTACCCTAAGCAGAATTAGATAGAACCGCTATCTATGAAGATAAAAACGGATTTTTTACTACCTGCGCTGGTTTTGTTCAGCAGTAACAGTTCTGCGCTGGATTTGCTGTTCAAGCCCGAATTTAGCTTTAAGGAACGCTATGACGATAACGTGCGTATGCAGGTTAATCCTAAAAATAGCAACTTAATCAGCACCATTTCGCCGGGTCTGATGATGGGATATTTAGCCGACGACAACGAGTTGCGTACCAAATTTAAATGGAATGAATTGATCTATAGTGAGGATTCAGAGCTCGACTTTTCAGAAAAAGTTGCCAATGTAAACCATCTATTTAAAAGCGATTGGTTTAGAACCGATCTTGGGGCCAGTTATGCCGAAGAGTCTTCAATTAACACCCAGTTAGATCTGAGTGGTTCCGGGGACTTGCAATTTTTAGTCCCCAGGACCACAAAATCGGTCGACCCCAGCATCACCTTTAATCTGTCACCCACCAATTCATTGCAATTGGGCTTTAGTTACCTTGATGTTGCTTATAAGCGCCAAGCAAATTTGTTGAACAACCGTTTTTACTCGGATTACACAAATCAGCAATTTTCTGGAACATTTACCCATATTTACTCGGAACGATTGTCGTTCAACCTAACAGGGGCTTATTCGGAATTTAATTCGCCAAGCGAACAAAGGACATCGGGCCAAGTCGACACTTTCTTATTTGATGGCTTCCCCTTTCCCTTGACTGTAACACCACGAATGGTTACTCGGGACACTAAATCCAGCCAAAAACAACAGACTGTTTTTTATCAGTTGGGAACACAATATGCATACGACGAAAAAACCCAAATATCCCTTGCAGCGGGCATCCGCAATATAAACTCGGACTTCACCAGTATTTCAACGTATAACGATCCGTACAAGGACCCGCGCTTCGTCAACACCGACTTTTCGCAATCCAGCAGTACGAGTGGAAAAGTCTATTCGGCAAATTTAACTCGTAATTTTGAAAGCGGAAATCTGAACTTGAGCGCAGTTCAGCAATTAAATCCCGCCAGCACGGGTACTCAGCAACAAACCACATCGTTCACTGCAAAAGGTCGCTACAATCTTGACGAACGTTGGAGTACGGGATTGATTGCCAGTTATTTGATTTCTGAGTCCGTCACTAATTTCGGCAACAACAATTTTTCAAACAACCGTACCTACACCACTCTTACGCCCGATATTCAGTGGCACTGGACACCGGAAATCAATCTCGATCTGTCATATACCTATCGCCACCAGGTTTACGAGTCACTAAATCAAACCGCAGTCGGCGACAGTATACAGTTGCAATTCTCTTATCAACCTCAAATCAATCGTCAGGTGAAATAGCGTGGAAAATCAAGCCATCGACATCAAGGACTATCTAAAAATCATCAAGCGACGTAGAAAGTTTTTGTTGATTCCGTTTTTAGTCGTAGCGGTTATCAGCGTATTGTTGGCGGTCCTGCTGCCGGCCCTATACCGTTCCACTTCGACTATTTTGATCGAAGCCCAGGAAATTCCCGCCGAACTGGTGCACTCCACCGTCACGACCTTTGCGGATCAACGCATTCAGATGATCAGCCAACGGATCATGACCCGGCCGAATTTGAGCGAAATCATCAAAAAATACGACCTTTACGCCGATGACCGCAAAAAAAAGCCGGAGGAAGTGATTCTGGAAAAAATGCGTAAAAGCATAAAGGTGGAAACCATCAGTGCCGATGTCGCCAGTAACAAAAGCGGACCGGCCCAACAAGCGACTATTGCTTTCACGCTGACTTTCGACGACAGATCGCCCTCGTTGGCGCAAAAAGTGGCCAATGAATTAACCTCCCTATTTCTCAAAGAAAACATCAAATCGCGTACCGAATCTGCGGAAAATGCAGCCTTATTTTTAAGCGAGGAATCGAAACGGTTGAAAGTCAAAATTCAGGAAATCCAGCAAAGCCTGGCCACTTTCAAGGAAAAAAACCTGAATCAATTGCCGCAAATCAGTGCCCTCAATCAACAAGAACTAACCTCGCTAAGCAATCAATTATTGCAACTGGACAGCCAGGAACGCTCCCTACAAGACCGCCGTTTTTATCTGGAAGGCGAATTGGCGCAAATCGACCCCAATGCCATGGCGACCAATGCTGTCGGCAACCGGGTTTTCGATATGAAAGACCGGCTGAAAGAATTGCAATCGCAATATCCTTCCGTACTATCCAGCCATTCGGCTAACCATCCTGATGTGATTAAGATCAAACGCGAGATTGAGTCTTTACAGAAAGAAATCGGCTCCAATACCGATGTCAATTCAATGAACGCCGAACTGACCGATAGAAAGGCCGAGCTGGCTTTGTTATTGAAGCAATATTCCGATAAACATCCGGATGTCGTGAAACTGCAAAAGCAAATCTCCGCCCTACAACAAAGCCTGGCTAATACCAAGCAAAGCGAGTACAGCAACACCGATATTCAACCTGACAACCCAGCTTACATCACCTTAAAGTCTCAGCTGGCTTCGGTGAATACCGAAATCGAGTCTTTGAATTTCACCCGCGGCCGCGTGCAAAGCAAAATGGAAGAGTTACGCCAAAGTTTGCGGCAATCCCCGTTGGTTGAAAAAGAATATATGGATTTAATCCAAGATCTCGACAACACCAACCTACGTTACCGCGAAGTCAGCACCCGCGAAATGGAAGCGCAAATTTCGCAGCAATTGGAAATGGAAAGGAAAGGCGAGCGTTTCACCCTGATCGATCCGCCGCAAGAACCGCTGGAACCGGTTAGCCCCAATCGAATTGCGATCCTGGTGCTGGGCATCGTGCTGGCCCTAGCCAGCGGCTTCGGCGCCGTAGCGCTTGCCGAAATGCTCGACTCGACTATCAATAGTCCGAAAGCAGTCACAGCCATCCTGGGCGTGGAACCGTTGGCGTCCATCCCTTATCTTGAAAGCCAAACCGAGCACAAAGACCGCAATAACGAACGCCGTATACTGCTGATCGGCTGTGCTATTGCCGTAGTGGTGGCAATCCTGGCCTTTCATTTCATCGTCATGCCGCTGGATGTGTTTTGGTACAAATTACTGCGTGTTGTGGGCAACTAATCACTCAAGGGAAAATTCATGAACTCCATTCAAACCCTAACGGAAACAAATAACCCCACAGCTGCCGGATCGGCCAACCAACCCGGCGACAAGGTTAGCATCGCCTATACCCAGACTCGGGTACACAGCCCCGATCAGAATCTGCTCAAGCAAAATCGAATCATTTCCGCAACCTCGCCCGGCAAGTGGCTGGAGTCTTATAGGATGTTGCGCACCCGCTGCTTGCAGCAAATGGATGCGATGGAATGGAAGACGGTAGCGATCACCAGCACCGGCGAAGGCACCGGCAATAGCCTGACCGCCGCCAATTTAGCGATCAGTATGGCGATGGAGCTTGACCGCACCGCCTTGCTGGTCGACGCCAATTTTCAGAACCCCAGCATCAACAAACTATTCGGCATACAAGCCACTTCCGGCTTAAGCGATTATTTGCTGAACGATACCGAATTCAGTTCGATGCTGATCAATCCCGGCATAGAACGCTTGGTAGTATTGCCGGCCGGAAAACCCTTGTTTAACTCCACGGAAATGCTGCGTTCGCCGAAAATGGTACGCCTGGTTAACGAATTAAAAAGCCGTTATCCATCCCGGATTATCATTTTCGATATGCCCCCCATCCTGTCGCACGACGATACCTTGGGTTTCTCACCCTATGTAGATTGCGTGTTATTGGTAATCGACGAAGGCCATACCAAGACCGACGAATTGAAACACGCAGCGACTTTGCTGAAAGATACTAACGTGCTGGGAACGGTATTCAATAAAGCTACCGATAACAAAATCAGCTTTACCGGGGTATAAAAAAGCTATCGGGTGTGGCCGCGCCGCAGCCACACCTTTCAACATTTCCTATCAGAGTTTACTCAAAACAGCCTTGGCTTCGTTCAGGCCATCAAATTCGGCCTTTTTATCGACCGCTTTTTGCAGATACTCACGGGCTTTAACCGTATCGTTCTGTTTGAAGTAAATCATACCTAAGTGATAATTACTGATTGCTGAATCAGGCAGCATTTCCAGTACTTTCAGCAATTGTTCTTTAGCTTTGTCGTAATTGCCTTGTTTATAGGCAATCCAGCCGACCGTATCCAACATATTCGGGTTATTGGTTTTCAACAATGGCTCCGCTAATGTAGCCGCTCTTTGCAAACTATCCGGCGCCGTGGAGAAATCCGACAGATAGCTGGCCAGATTGTTTATAGCGACAGGCGAATCCGGATGCTGTTTATAAGACTCCTCGTACAAGGCCAAAACTTGTTCGTGCTGGCCTTCATGATGATACAAGCGCGCCAAGTCGTCGACCAACTCCAAAGCCCCCTTGGATTTATCGATACCTTTTTTATAGATATCTATTGCCCCCTGCTTATTTTTTTGCGCCAACTCAATCAAAGCCAAATTGCGATACGGGCTGTACCAGTCAGGCTTAATATCCAGGGCTTTGGTATAGGCGGCTTTGGCTTCGTTAAACTTTTGTTCGTTTAGATAAGCCCCGCCCAACAAATTGTAGGCAATAAAATGATCCGGCTGCTGTTTGATAATTTGCTGAAGTTTGGCAATAGCCTTATCGGATTGCTTAAGCACCAAATAGCTTTTCACCATTTCGGTCAATGGTTCTATAGCATCCGGCTTACGCGCCAATGCCTTTTGAAATGCTTCGGCACTAGCCTCCAGTTTGCCTTCGACCTGATATCCGAGACCGGACATATAAAAACCGGTAGCGTCTTTATCGGATAACGTCTGCACTTGCTTGGCAATTTCCTGCGCCTTATCCCAATGTTTTTGCGACAACTCGATCTTAAACAAGGCTTCCAAGCCTTTTATACTTTGCGGATTTGCTTTCAATAGCGCTTCGATCTGCTGTTTAGCTTGATCTTGATGCCCGGCTTTCAGATGTAATCCCACTAGATCCAGTCGAGCGGTTTCGTCGGCCGGTGCCGCAGCCACTACCTTTTCCATATTCTCTCGGGCCAATTCCTCCTCGTTATTGCGAAGATGAGCCGCCGCCAACATTTTTAACACGCCGATATTATTGGGCTGATCGACCAATACCGAACGAAAGTCCGCTATAGCCTCGGGAATTTTATTTTCACCCAATGCAAATTGCCCGCGTAGCGTCAAGGCTTCGGCATCGCGCGGATTATTGTCCAGCACTTCCTTAATCAGAGCCTTTGATTCGTCGCCGCGCTTGGTCATTGCGTACAAAGCCGCCAGTTTGTTACGCGCGGTTATGCCGCTGAGACCCAATTTATCCTGATCCACCACTTCTTTCAGGGCCGCTTCGGCCTTGTCTACTTCTTTCTTGGCCAAATGTATATTTGCCAATTTGAACTTCAATTCGTAGGCTTCCGGTTTCTGCTCTATCATCGGCAGCAATTCGGCGATCGCCACTTCCGGACTGCGTTTTTCCAGCAAAAAATCCACTAAATAACTTTTCGCGGTATCGTTGTCCGGCAAGGTTTGTACCGCATTACGCAAAGTGGACTCGGCTTTATCCACCTGATTGGTACCGACTTGGAATAAGGCCAAAGTTCTATAATGTTGTAATTGTTGCGGCTCAAGTTTGATGATGTCCGCCAACGCATTTTCGGCATCGGCCACTTGATTTTTCTTGGCATACAGACCCGCCAACATACTGCGCAAAGCCACATTGTCGGCTTTCTTCTCGATTGCCTGTTTTAACAAGGTAATCGCACTATCCACTTTATCCAACCTGGCTTGAATAGAAGCCATCATCAAAGTGGCAGGCACATCGTCCGGACTCTGTTTCAAGGCGCGCTCGACAGTCATGATCGCACCGTCGCTGTTATTCTTGGCTGCTTGCACCCCCGCCAGTAATACCAAAGCCTCAACATTATTCGGTTCCTTAGCCAAGGCTTCTCCGGCCATTTTCTCGGCATCGTCTACCGCTCGATTCAGTAACAGCAACTGCCCAATCCGAACCCGGGCCATCACATGATTTTCATTGCCGGCAACAACAGTACTGTATTCCCTAAAGGCATTTTCAATTTTGCCTTGTTTACTCAAAGCTTCCGCAATCTGGAAGTGAGTTTCCCAATCCTTGGGATCGATTTGCAGCACGTTTTTGTAGGCGAGCAAAGCTTTCTCATAATCACCCGCTTGATATAACTGTTTACCTTCTTCCATGTATTTCGCTTTCCGTTCATCGGCGCCGTTACAGGCCACCAAGCCGGTCGATAACACAACAATGCCTAGATTTTTTAAAAAATTTTGTTTCGTTGTCATTAGTTTCTCGATGAGTCTTGCGTTTGATTATTTAGCCGCCATGAGGGAGCGCCGCCGCTGGGAATTCTAACTTATTTGTGCGGACAAACCTTAAGGCTTTCCGTGAATCAGGGATGCTCGAGGTGCGGCATGTTGCCGCACCCGAGTAAAAGTATCATTAGATCCAATAGTAACCGGATTTACTGTGAACCATTTTCGATATTTACCGGCGCTTGACTCGCCCTCGTATAAATTAGCAGACAGTCATTACAACCCGATTTAAATTGCCGCTTAAATTTTTCCATAGGCCCGCTGACAAATCCTCGACAGCGTAAAAGCCGTTTTATCCATTCGGATGCCATCTAGCAATGCAAGTTGCGTCAAGCGACCTAAGTCTGTAAAACTAGCAAAACTTCGTGATACACATAACAAAAACTCAGATCAGGAGATAGATTATGACGCCAATATCCAGCCCTGCAGCTACCGAAAAATGGCGATTTTCCAGACTCGGCGGTTTCGATCAGGTTGAATTAAAGCGCGGTAGCGATTTACTCGGACTGCCGGAACTGGATCAAAAATTATGGGCCGCGTTGAGCTGCCCGACGCACGGCCTGTTTTTCGACAGTCAAACCCTGACCCTGCTGGATACCGATAAAGACGGCAGAATCAGAGCCAATGAAGTTATCGACGCAGTGCGCTGGGCCGGCAAGGTACTAAAAAATCCGGCCGATTTAATTCAACAAAAATCCACCTTGCCGCTGGCGGCGATTAACGATCAGGATCCGGAAGGTCAACAGTTGTTGGCATCGGCGATTGAGATCCTAAAAAACTTGGGTAAGGCCGACGCTACCGAAATCACTGCCGACGATCTGGCCGATATGACCAAGATCTTCGCCAACACCCAATTCAACGGTGACGGCATTATCCCGGTTAAAGCCGCCAGCGACGAGGCCGGTCAACAAGCCATCACGGACATCATCAACTGCTTGGGCGAGATTCAGGATCGCTGCGGCGAACCGGGCATTAATCTGGAAAAAATCGAGCAATTTTTTAAGGATGCCGGCGCTTATTTCGATTGGTGGCAACAGAGCGACGCCGAAGCCGTGCGGATTCGCAATCAATTCGCCGACACCGAAGCGGCGGCAGCGTTGCTCGCCCAATTAAAACCGAAAATAGACGACTTTTTTACCCGCTGCCAATTGGCGGAATTCGACACCGGCGCGACCGAGT
>CAZGUM010000093.1:0-15690 GCA_964529085.1 uncultured Methylomonas sp.
TGGAAATCCCGGCCCTGTCCGCGTTCAAAACGCTATTGGAAGGCACCGGCGAAGGTCATGAAATTTCCACGACCATGGCCTTCGTTCGCATCCTGAACATTCTGGTCAAGGACAAACAAATCGGCAAACGCGTTGTGCCTATCGTGCCGGACGAATCTCGCACATTCGGCATGGAAGGCATGTTCCGGCAGTTGGGTATCTGGTCGCAGGTCGGCCAACTCTATACCCCGCAGGATGCCGAACAATTGATGTTTTACAAGGAAGACAAACACGGCCAGGTGTTGCAGGAAGGTATCAACGAAGCGGGCGGTCTGTGCGATTGGATCGCGGCGGGTACAGCCTATTCGACACATGGCGTACCGATGATTCCGTTCTTCATCTATTACTCGATGTTCGGCTTCCAGCGCGTAGGCGACCTGATCTGGGCCGCGGCCGATCAACGCACCCGCGGCTTCCTGCTCGGCGGCACCGCCGGCAGAACCACCTTGAACGGCGAAGGTTTGCAGCACGAAGACGGCCATAGTCACTTGATGTCGGCCACCGTGCCAAATTGCTATTCCTATGATCCTACCTTCGCTTGCGAACTGGCCGTGATCATTCAGGACGGCTTGCGCCGCATGTATGTCGAACAGGAAGACATTTTCTATTACATCACCCTGATGAACGAAAACTACGACCAGCCGGCCATGCCGGAAGGCGCGGAAGCCGACATTCTGAAAGGCATGTATTTGTTCAAAAAAGGTCCGAACAGCAAAAAGCCGCGCGTACAATTGCTGGGCTCCGGCACCATATTTATCGAAGTGATAGCTGCCGCCAAACTGCTGCACGACGACTGGGGCGTGGACGCCGATATTTGGAGCTGCCCAAGCTTTACCGAACTGGGCCGAGACGGCCAAACTTGCGAACGCTGGAACCGTTTACATCCGACCGAAAAACCGCGCGTGACGCATATCGAGCATTGCCTGGATAGCACCAAGGGTCCGATCATTGCCGCCACCGACTACATGCGCGTATTCGCCGAACAGATTCGGCCTTGGGTAAAACGGTCTTACACAGTATTAGGTACCGACGGTTTTGGCCGTTCCGACACTCGCGCCAATTTGCGTAGTTTCTTCGAGGTGGACAGGTACCACGTTACTGTCGCCGCATTGCACAGTCTGGCGCAAGCCGGCGAATTTGATGCCGCCAAAGTCGAGGTAGCAATTGCTAAATACAACATCAACCCTGACGTAACCGCTCCTTGGTTGATATAACGGAAGAGACGCAATGAGTGTAATTGAAATCAAAGTCCCCGACGTCGGCAATGTCCCTGAAATCGACATCGTCGAAGTGCTAATCCAGCCCGGCGATGTGGTCGCGGTAGAGCAAACCCTGGCCGTGATGGAAACGGATAAAGCGACGATGGATTTACCGTCCAGTGCGGCCGGCACCATCAAAACCGTACACATCAAACCGGGCGATAAAGTCTCCGAAGGCACCCTGATCGCCACGCTTGAAGTAGGCGAAGCCAGCGCCGCTCCCGCCGAACCGGCACCTGCGGCAGTTCCCGCTCCAGTTGAACCTGCCCCGGCTCAGGTTGCGGAAGCGCCAAAAGTCGAACCCGCCAAACCTGCAGTAGTTCCCGCCGCGCCGGTCGCGGTTAGCAGTGAAGGTTTTAAAGCGCATGCCACACCCAGCGTCAGACTCTTTGCCCGCGAATTGGGTGTCGACCTGAGCAAGATCCAAACCGGCAGCGGCCGTAAGGGCCGCATCCTGCAGGACGATGTAAAAAACTTCGTCAAACAGGTCATGGCATCGGGCGGTTCAACCAGCGGTGGCGTAGGCATACCGTCAATTCCAGCCGTCGATTTCACCCAGTTCGGCGAAATCGAAGAAAAGCCGCTGAGCAAAATCAAGCGTCTTACCGGTCAAAACCTGACGCGCGTCTGGCTAAACCTGCCGCTGGTGACGTATCACGACGAAGTCGCCATCGATGCGATGGAAGATTTCCGTAAGTCGGTAAACGCCGGCTTGGCAAAAGATGCGGTCAAGGTCACAGGTCTAATCTTCATCATGAAGGCGCTGGTAGCAGCGATGCAAAAATACCCGTCCTTCAACAGCTCTCTGTCTCCGGACGGTGAAAAACTGATTTTCAAACGTTACTACCACATCGGTATTGCCGTCGATACGCCAAACGGCCTAGTGGTACCGGTGATTCGCGATGTGGACAAAAAAGGCATTTTCCAACTGTCAAACGAACTGGCCGAGAAAAGCGAATTGGCCAGAACCGGCAAATTGAAACCGGCCGACATGCAGGGCGGTTGCATGACCATCTCCAGCCTAGGCGGCATCGGCGGCACCGCGTTTACGCCCATCGTCAACGCACCGGAAGTCGCGATTTTGGGCGTGACCCGCTCCAAAGTGCAGCCGGTTTGGAACGGCTCGACGTTCGAACCGAAATTGATGTTACCGCTGGATATTACTTACGACCATCGCGTCATAGACGGTGCCGAAGGCGCACGTTTTATGGAAGCATTGAAATCTTATCTGGGCGACATTCGCCGGCTGTTATTGTAGGAGTAGGGATATGAGCGATTCTGTCACGCATGCTGAAGTACTGGTACTCGGCGGCGGCCCCGGCGGCTATACCGCCGCGTTCCGCGCCGCTGACTTGGGCAAGCAAGTGGTATTGGTTGAGCGTTACCCGGTATTGGGTGGGGTTTGTTTGAATGTGGGTTGTATTCCGTCCAAAGCCTTGCTGCATACTGCGCAAGTGATTCACGAAGCGGAAGCCATGGCGGAACATGGTGTCAGTTTCGGCAAGCCTAACGTCGATCTGGACCAAATCCGAGCCTGGAAGCAAAGCGTCAGCCAAAGTCTGAATCAAGGCCTGGGCAAATTAGCCAAGCAACGCAAAGTGACGGTGATCAATGGCGTAGGTAAATTTGCTACGGCCAACAGCTTGACCGTAACCGGCGAATCCGGCACACAAACAGTCACTTTTGATAACGCGATCATCGCCGCCGGCTCGCAGCCGACCAAAATCCCCAGCTTTCCGCACGACGATCCGCGCGTTTGGGACTCGACCGATGCGCTGGAATTGAAATCGGTACCGGAAAAATTATTGATCGTCGGTGGCGGCATCATTGGCCTGGAAATGGCCACGGTGTATCACGCGCTGGGTTCGAAAATCAGCGTCGTGGAATTGATGGATCAGATTATCCCCGGCTGCGACAAAGACTTGGTTACCCCCTTGCAGCGCAAGATCAAAAAGCAGTATGAAAACCTGTGGTTGCAAACCAGCGTGAAGGCGATGGAAGCTACCGATACCGGCATCAAAGTCACGATGGAAGGCAAGGGCGCGCCGGAATCTGAAGTGTTCGACGCTGTATTGGTTGCGGTCGGCCGCCGACCCAACGGCAAATTGATCGATGCCGACAAGGCCGGTGTGAATGTCGATGAACGTGGCTTTATTCCAGTGGATAAGCAAGGCCGCACCAATGTCAGCAATATTTTCGCAATCGGCGACATCGTCGGCAATCCGATGCTGGCCCACAAAGCCACACATGAAGGCAAAATCGCCGCTGAAGTGATTGCCGGCCACAAAGCCGGTTTCGATGCGCTCACCATTCCATCGGTAGCGTATACCGATCCGGAAGTAGCATGGATGGGGCTGACAGAAACCCAAGCTCAGCAACAGGGCGTGGAATTCGACAAAGCCGTATTCCCTTGGGCCGCCAGCGGCCGGTCATTGGCATTGGGCCGTAGCGAAGGTATTACCAAAATTCTCACCGACAAAACCACGGGCCGCATTCTTGGAGCCGGATTTACCGGGCCTGGCGCCGGGGAACTGGTTGCCGAAGCGGTGCTGGCTTTGGAAATGGGGGCGGACGCCACCGACATCAGCCTGAGCATACATCCGCATCCAACCTTATCTGAAACCTTTGCTTTCGCGGCGGAGATGATAGAAGGGACGATTACAGACCTTTATGTGAAGAAATAAAGCCGGCTGAAATTTTTAGCATTGATAACGGGAGGATAATTACTCACTCCCGCCTAAGCAACGGCTCTACCTGTAAGTCCTAACTAGCAGTGTAAAACGCATTAATATCAGGAAAACACATGGAAAAATTTGTATTCGGGACTGGCGAAGACGATAGGAAGCGGTTGCTGCATTTCGTTGACACCCTGCAAGCGTTTTTGGAAAAAGTCCTGGAAAACGGCGAATATTTTCAGCCCAAATTTCGCGACGACTATAAAAAATCCTGGGCGGAGCTAAATCCGCATTTTTCGGCCTTGAAAGATGCTTTGCAGAGGGCCGACACCAACACCTTGTTGGCTCACGGCTTATTGGGGACGCAACTTAATTCAAAGCTGAAAGTGGTCAATCATTTCGCCGAGGAGTTTTTGCTATACGGCATAGAAATTATCGGCGGTCACAAACTGTTGGAGAAGTTTTTGCAAATCGCAAGTAAGCTTATCGGCAATATGGCCGCTACAGTTGGCGCCGGATTGGCCATACAAAGTTTTACCGACTTTCTTATCGGTATGATCAAGGACGACAGTTAGCGCCAACAAACCTGCTCGGCCTTAGGCATGACTTTATTTACAGCCATGCCTAAGCGAGTTCTTCTTGAAATATATCAAACTTCAAGCCGCCTTTTTAACCTCCACCCCTCTCGCCAGGAGGCCATCTCTGCCTTTTTCGGCCAAAGCTAGCATTTGATAAGCCAAATCATCGGCGATATTTAATTGCTTTAGGGTGTCCGCCAAATGCTCCATCACAATATCGTAATGAAAGTCGTCCGGGCCGAGTTTGATCAAAAACGAATGAGCCGGCGATAACAAGGTAATGGCTCTTATCTCCTGACCGCCGATTATGTCCAACAAAAACGCAAAGTCGCTGCCTGTTACTAAGCTCGGTTTGGCATTGGTGCGTGCAAACGCTGTCGTAAAATACTGGTCCAAAGCCTCTAGAACTTTCTCGTCCGCCCCGTTGAAGCTATTAAAGTAAAGATTTAAATAAGCCTTCAGCGCGCCGGCCTGTTCCGCCGCCGGCCGCGTGAAAAAGAAGCGGTTAACACGATAGTCGTCCAGGATCTTGCCGTAAAATACATCGACTATCTTGCCAATTACGGCTTGGTCGCCGAGCGTCGCACGCAGGGTTTGTATTTGAGGTGCTACGATGGTTTGCATAATTTTCTCCAGGCTGGATTATTAATATCTACCCGAAGTTTTCCAGCTCAAGCAGGTTTGTCAAATTTTTGCACGGATTTAATGCGAACAAAACCTATCCAAAAACGCCCGAGCGGCAAACATCTAAAGCCCATCCCTGAAGCGACTAGTCCTTCTTCGGCACATAGCCCTCAGGCAATTCGAACCCGCCCGCGAACAAAAATTTCTCGCGCTCGGTTTCCAATATTTTTTTTGCTGCAGGATCGAAACTGGACAATCTCTGTTCGTTAATAATCATGGTCTGCATCGCCAACCAGTCCTTCCATGCCTGCTTCGATACATGTTCGAAAATGCGTTGGCCGTTGACACCCGGAAACGGCGGTGAGTCCAGTCCTTCCGCTTCGATGCCCAGTTTTACGCACTTAATCATTCTCGTCATTGTGATCCTCTGTGAAATGTTGCTGCAGCAGACGCCCGATCGGTGTCGGCAAACCTAAAGTATTAATCTCGGCGGTTTTATACCAAACCGCCCGCTCGCCTTCCATCACATTGTTTATGGGGTTTTCCAATCTCGCCAGTAACGGAATGTAATCCAGATGATAATGCGAAAAACTGTGCCGTTGACTGGGCAAGGTTTGCGCCGCATCAATTAGGTAATTGTATTGCATGCACCAGTCTTGCAGAGCCTCCCTATCGGCAAACTCCGGCAAACTCCAGAGTCCTCCCCAAATACCGGTCGGCGGCCGCTTCTCGAGTAATATCCGGTTTTGCTTATCCAATAGCAGCAAAAAATACAGTTGTTTGACCGGCAAAACCTTGCGGGGCTTGGATTCCGGCAGTGTTTTTTCTAAGCCTAGTAGTCTAGCCCGGCAAACAACGGCAATCGGGCATATTTCACACTGCGGTTTACTACGCGTGCAAAGTGTTGCACCCAAGTCCATCATCGCCTGAGTATAATCCCCAGTGCGTTGCTGCGGCGTGTACTGCCGGCTGATTTGCCATAGTTCGGCCGCGACTTTATTATCGCCGGGCCAACCATGCACGGCATGAAACCGTGCCAACACCCGTTTAACATTACCATCCAGGATGGGCTGGCTTTGCCCGCAGGCTATGCTGAGTATCGCTCCGGCGGTAGAGCGGCCAATGCCCGGCAATGCGCTCAAGTCTTCGACGGTTTGCGGAAACCGGCCTTGGTTGGCGAGCAGTTGCGCGGTTTTGTGTAGATTTCTGGCCCGTGCGTAATAGCCGAGTCCGGACCAGTATCGCAAGACTTCATCCAGTTCCGCCGCAGCCAGACTTTCTACCGTCGGGAAGCGAGCCATGAAGCGATTGAAATAGCCAATCACGCTGACCACCTGAGTCTGTTGCAACATAATCTCCGACACCCATACCCGATAGGGACTGATATCTTGTTGCCAGGGCAAATCCTTACGGCCGTGTTGGTCGAACCACGCCAGAAGTTGTGTTTGGAATTGTTCGGGGGACATAGAAGTAAACGGCGAGCGAAGCAGTCAATGGTAAACGTTGTTTCAATAGATTCGCAACGCCCAATATCTTCGGCACTTATGCTAAGCGCGCCTGATGGTAACGCGGGATTTTGCCGACTTTTCACGAAAAAAAATCGCCAACATTAAGCTCTACGGTTGCTTTTCTCCGAAACTGGGACTATGTTTTGGGCATCTAAAGTAAATCGGCTAGATGCCGCTATCCGGTTAACTGGGGAACGATTGATCGAACCGGTTATCTTACGTTCAGGCGAAAATCCGGTATGTTGCTGTTTATGCGTTTCGGACCTGATTTTGCGATGATCGAATTAATTGCCGCAGAGACCGCCTTAAGAGCCGGACAATCACAAAGCTCTCGCAGGCGCTACTGCTGCAACGGGGTTGCCATGCAATCCAATATGACTGAAGTGGCTTATGATATTAATTATTAAGAATATCCCATCGATCACAAAAGAAAGCGAGTTGGGGGACTTTGTAGACTCCGCGCTTAAGTTTTGCCTGTTAATTCCTATCAAACTTGGCAATATTCTAAAAACCGATATTTTTTGCCTTAAGAACATAAAGACAAACGTTCTATCTTTTCATGGCCGAGTATTTATTGACGATGAAAAAGCCGGAAAACGCGTTATCAGAAAACTGCATGGTAAACGCTTCAAAAATAAAATCGTTGAGGTCAGAGAATACTTTATTCGCTCAAGTAAAAACGACAGGCGCTTAGCTCAAAAACCGGTTCCTGCTGACATACTTGAAAAACGCAGAGGAGAGCGCCGTTGCAATATAAAGCATGTCGACACTGCCAGCACTTACAAAAATGTATTCGACACCGAAAATATCTACCACCTCAGCCGCAAGGCACGGAATGACATTTATGACCTCTAAAAAGCCTGGAGCGTCAAACCCGCTAATAAGAGTAACCCGATAGATCGGCAGCCAAATCAGGGCGAATTGGACCATTCGCGCCACATGGCACCAACGATCTACAAGGTAATGCTCCGAATATCTCGGAGCATTACTAAAGATAATAACTCTTAGTCGCGCGTTTGGTAAACCCCTAAAATGCAGAAAATCGAACAGCTAAACGCGAGTTAATTCAGCTAACAAAATTGACGGCGCCAAGGTTGAAACTCATCAGCCCTGCTTTCTGCCGCGCCAGCCCAAAATAGCCAAACCGCTCAAAAATAACGGCAAACCAGCGGGTACCGGCACTGTCACCACTTCGCCATTTCTTACTTGAAATACATATCTTCCGGCTACTCCGGAGTTCAATGAATTCGCAATCAAACTACTGATACCGCCGTTCAAAAATGCGCCGTCAACTGCCGAACCGCTTAACTCAAAGGTGTTGGCAGCACCGTTCGACCAACCAACCCTAGCTGAATCGCCACCAAACCCATTAACTCCGCCGCTGGCGCTGCCGGTTTCCCACAATATTTGATCGTAGTTAAATTCAAAATCAAAGTCGCCAGCCAACACATCGGACCGGTCGGTGATGATTAGTTGAAATCTGTTTAATTTGTCGTCTTGATGATCGAAGTAACCGACATCTATCCAATTTACGCCAAAGGTGTTTCGCCCGCCGATGACCGCTTGACCATATTGAACAAGTTGACTGCCTGCAGCCCGAGTATCGACATCCGCAAAAAACGGCGCCAAAATCTGCCGATTCGTTGTACTCAAATCGTAGGGAGTGTATTCAGTTTGAGACGAATCGAACGTGATATTGCCGTTATTGTTGAGGTATGTCTGACTAAAGTTCGTCCCATAGAAATTGATAGTGAACCCCAAATCTACCAAATCGCTGGAATCGTCGTCGTTAGCCGGAAGCGTATTGGCTGTGAATAAAGATGAATCTCGGATAGCGCCCGCATAGGCTGTTGGCGAAGCAATTGAAAATATAAACAATGCCGCAGCGATGGATTTGGCGACTGTGTTCGACTTAGTAGTAAGCACTGAAATATTTTTCATTGATAGTCCTCTTTGCAAAAATGAACGACTTGCAAAGCATTTCTAATGCCATATTAAAAAATATTATATTTCAATTACCTGCAAAGCTCAGCAAACGGCTAGCCGGGTAAAATGTAAATTTTCCCGACAGCTTGATCGCAGCGCTCTATTTGGCGGCAAACCTTAGGGCTATTAAAAAATCTGTGCGGTTAAAGGTACGCAGTTCAAGCGCTCCCGCCTACGGCGATGAACTAACTCTCCCACCATCCTTTCGCTATGCCTTTGAGCTAAAAGCAAAGCATCCTTTTGGAAAAATCAGCTTCGCCAAAAGGCCACTGGCTTCATTCCAGCACTACCGGAATCTTCCCTATCTTACTCTGCCACAACTTCGGCGCGGTATTGTGTATAGACTCTCCGCGGGTGTCGACCGCCACTGTTACCGGCATATCCTCCACGACAAACTCGTGTATCGCTTCCATACCGAGTTCAGGGAACGCGACGATGCGGGCCTGCTTGATGGCTTTGGACACTAAATACGCCGCGCCGCCGACCGCAATCAGATACACCGCTTTATGCCTGGCGATGGCATCTATCGCTATCGGGCCACGCTCGGATTTGCCGATCATGCCCAACAGACCTGTTTTTTCCAGCACGGTATCGGTAAAGCTGTCCATACGGGTCGCGGTGGTGGGCCCGGCTGGGCCGACAACCTCGTCGCGCACGGCATCGACCGGACCGACGTAATAGATAAATTTGTCTTTTAAGTCCACACCATCCGGCAAGGGTTCGCCCTTGTTCAAAAGATCAACGATACGCTTGTGGGCGGCGTCGCGGCCGGTGAGCAGCGTGCCGCTGAGCAACAAGGTTTCGCCAGGCTTCCAGTCGGCAACGTCTTGCTTGCTTAGGCCGTCGATATTGACGCGGCGGGCACTGCCGGCGGATTGTGTAATTTCCGGCCAGTCGGACAGTTTGGGCGGCGTCAATAAGGCCGGACCTGAACCATCCAATACAAAATGCGCGTGACGGGTGGCGGCGCAGTTGGGGATCATCGCCACCGGCTTATTGGCGGCGTGGGTAGGATAATCCAGAATTTTTATATCCAGCACCGTGGTCAAGCCACCCAGACCCTGGGCACCGATGCCTAGCGCGTTGACCTTGTCGTACAACTCCAGCCGCAATTCTTCCAGCGCATTGCTTGGGCCCCGCGCGATCAAATCCTGAATATCGATAGAACCCATACAGGCCTGTTTAGCCAAAATCATGGCTTTTTCGGCGGTGCCGCCGATGCCGATGCCGAGGATGCCGGGCGGGCACCAGCCGGCACCCATGGTCGGCACGGTTTTCATCACCCAATCGACGATGCTGTCGGCCGGATTGAGCATGACAAACTTAGATTTAGCTTCCGAACCTCCGCCCTTCGCCGCCACTTCCACGTCCACTTTGTCGCCCGGCACCAGTTCCATATGGATCACCGCCGGCGTATTGTCCTTGGTGTTGATGCGCTTGCCGGCCGGATCGGACAAAATCGAAGCGCGCAGCACGTTGTCCGGATGCAGATAAGCCCGGCGCACACCTTCGTTGACCATTTCGCCGACGCCGAGATTGGCGTCCCAGCGCACATCCATGCCAATCTTCAGAAATACGGTGACAATACCGGTATCCTGACAAATCGGCCGCCGGCCTTCCGCGCACATTCTGGAATTAATCAGAATCTGCGCCATCGCGTCCTTGGCGGCCGGGCTTTGCTCTTTTTGGTAAGCCGCATACAAAGCCCGGATGAAATCCTGCGGATGATAGTAGGAAATGTATTGCAAGGCATCGGCGATGCTTTGGATGAAATCGTCTTGGCGGATGGTGGTCATGGCGGAATCTAAGGCTTGAGAAACAGATCAAAATTTACCACGAAGTGCCCGCCGGTTGAGTATTTTCGGACTTGCCCAGCCCTTGCCAGAAGAAGATGACGTTTGCACTTAATCCCGCAAAAGCGGAGAAGCCTTCAAAGAAAGCGCCTCCACCTCAAGCCTAGTCGATGGCAAACGGCGTTAACCGCGCGGCATACGCTGGTGGAATATCCCGCCAGCGTATGCTTCGCTTGCTTACTCTTTTGCAGCTTCGACCGGAATGGTAATGGTGACATCATCGCCAACGTGCGGCGCGTATTTGCCCATATTGAATTCAGTACGTTTTACGATCGTGGTGGCGTTAGCGCCGCAAGCGTCTTTCTTAAGTATCGGGTGCGGCATGCATTGGAATGAAGTTATGGTCAATGTCACCGGCTTGCTAATGCCTTTCAGCGTCAAGGTGCCATCTACCGCCACCAAGGCCTCACCATCGAATTTCAGCTGGTTGGATATGAACGTAACGGTGGGGTACTTGGCGGTATCCAGGAAATCTTCACCTTGAATATGCTCATTGAAAAGCGGGTAGCCGGTGTCGACGGAAGTGGCGTCCACCGTGACGTCCACGGAACCGGTTTTCGCTTGGCGATCCAGCACGATTTTGCCGGAGGTTTTATCAAAGCGGCTTAGTTGGTTGGAATAACCAAAATGACTGTAAGAAAATCGCGGTAAGGTATGGGTGCCGTCGATAATATAAGTTTCCGGAACTGCCAGCGCTACGGTCGAAAAGCTTGCGGCTAAAAATAAAAGCGTAATACGTTTCATGGTAAAGCTCCTAGGGTTAGTGGAGAATCGGATAAAAATACAAGCTTATTATCCGGCGTAGGCCACACAATGTAACGACTCTTGTGCGTTATGGCGTCTAAAACACGTACTGCCTATAAACTACGCTGCCATCAGCCAGCCTGGCAAAATCCATACAAGCCATATCTATCGGCTACGATTTTGCCTGGTGGCCCGAGGCGCGTATTTGCCGGGAATTCGGCGCGGGACTGCTAAAGCCATGGCGTGCTGCCCTTAAATGGCTACTGACCGGGTCGGCACTCTCGTTCCAGAAAGTTCGCAAAAAAGTCCGGGTCGCCGCCGGGGACACGAACGGTATAGCCGAAACCCACGTGTTACTCATGCCCGAAATAGCATCAAACAAATTGCTCAAGCTGGTCCAGGCAATAGTCTTGCCGTACCACTTGCCCCAAATTTATCCGCTCAAAATATTTCTTTAAGTCCACTTTGATCGGCATGAAATAAACATTCCAGTCATTTTCAAGCGCCGAGGCTATGACCTTATTGGCGAATTCGACGTTCCAGTCGTAATCGGGTTTGAAATGTTTTGGAAATTTGACGTGATTTTTCACTTCCCAATAATTTTGCGAGGCCAACGTAAGCACCGGACTGATACCGATATAGGTTTCCAGACCATCCATATGTTCGGCAAATAGTTCCACCAAACGGTGATCGTAGAACGGTTGCGAGAAAAAGCCGTCGGCGCCGGCATCGGCCTTGCGCTGAATATAATGGCATTCGTGCTGCAAACCATGCCGGTGCGGGTCGAATCCGGCATAGATGTTCAGCGCCGGGAAACGCCGACGTACCGCCCGGATCAAATCGACCACATCGGTATTGCAATAGCTGCGTTTCAAACCTTCCGGCGGATCGCCGGTCACCAGCAATACGTTATCCAGCTGGTATTGCTCGATGATACGATACAACTCGCCGCCATCGATTTTAAAATCGATGGCGCGAAAATGAGGAACAAAGCGGTATTTACGCCGATCAATGCGTGTCGCAAGTTCCCAGCTGCGAATATCGAAACGCTGAATATCCGGCACGTTGATGATATTGATGCCGCTATCCAGGCTCTGGACAAACGCATATTGCTTTTCAAAGGCGTCCAGCGTTCTGGGGACGATTTCAAACGAAATGTTCATCGGTACTCGAGTATTTAGCTATTAGCCTGTCAGCCCAACGTCGCGCGCAAGGTCTTGGCGGCGGCCACCATTTGGGTCAGCGCCGGTATCACCTCAGGCCACTGGCGGGTTTTTAGTCCGCAATCCGGGTTGACCCACAACCGTTCTGCCGGAATACGCTCGGCAGCCTTGCGCATCAGCGCGACGATATGCCGCTCGCTCGGGATATTCGGCGAATGGATGTCGTACACGCCAGGACCTATCCCGTTCGGGTAGTTGAAATGCTCGAAGGCATCCAGCAACTCCATGTCGGAACGCGAGGTCTCGATAGTAATCGCGTCGGCGTCCATATCGGCGATGGCGGCGATGATGTCGTTAAACTCGGAGTAACACATGTGCGTGTGAATCTGCGTCCCGTCCGCCACGCCGCCCGTCGTGATACGGAACGATTCCACGGCCCAATCCAGATAGGCCTGCCATTGCGATCGGCGTAGCGGCAGACCTTCGCGCAAGGCCGCTTCGTCGATTTGTATCACGCCGATACCGGCACCTTCCAAATCCAGCACTTCCTCGCGGATAGCCAAGGCCAGTTGCTTGCAGGTAAGCGAACGCGGCTGGTCGTCGCGGACGAACGACCAATTCAGAATCGTCACCGGCCCGGTCAACATGCCTTTCATCGGCTTGCCGGTCAGCGACTGGGCGTAGCCGATCCATTCGACGGTCATCGGGCGCGGGCGACTGATATCGCCAAACAAGATGGGCGGCTTGACGCAACGCGAGCCGTAAGACTGCACCCAACCGGATTGGCTGAACGCATAGCCGGCTAGCTGTTCGCCGAAATATTCCACCATGTCGTTACGCTCGGCTTCGCCATGTACCAACACGTCCAAACCGAGCACCTCCTGTTCGCGTACGCAACGGGCGATTTCGGCGCGCATGATCGCTTTATAGCCGGCTTCATCCAGTTTGCCGGACTTGAATTGACTGCGCGCCAGCCGAATTTCTGCCGTTTGCGGGAACGACCCGATAGTGGTGGTGGGAAACTTGGGCAAGTTCAGCAAGGCGGCTTGTTTGACGGCACGTTGCGCATAAGGACTTTTGCGCTGCGCCATTTGCGGGGTGATGCCGGCCAAGGCCGCCTTGACCGCCGGATTATTGACCCGCACCGAAACACGGCGCGTTTCGATGGCGGCACGGTTGGCATCCAATTCGGCTTTGACCGCGGCGCGCCCTTGGTTCAGTGCGATGCCCAATAGGCGCAGCTCGGCGAGTTTTTGCCTGGCAAAAGCCAGCCAGGATTTGATTTCGGCATCGAGTTTCCGCTCGCTGTCCAGATCCACCGGCACATGCAATAGCGAGCACGACGGTGCCAGCCATAGGCGTTCACCCAATTGTCGCGCCACCGGCTCCAGCCAATCCAGCACGGCGTTGAGGTCGGTTTTCCATATATTACGGCCATTGATTACCCCCAGCGACAGAATCATGTGTTCCGGCAGCATGCCCAGCAATAACAAGACATCGCTACGGCCGTTGACGGCATCGAGATGCAACCCGGCCACCGGCAAATTGGCGGCGAGACTGCGGTTTTCCGCCAGTTGGCCGAAATAGGTCGCCAGCAACAGTTTGACGCGGCAGGCGCGCAAGTGATGGTAAGCCGTATTAAAAGCATCTTGCCAGACCGCATCGAGTTCGGTGACGAGAATCGGTTCATCGATCTGCACCCATTCCACGCCCGCCGCCGCCAGCGTTTCCAGCAATTCGACGTAAATCGGCAGCAACTTAGGCAACAGTTCCAGCTTGTGCGAATCGTCCTTGGCCTTGCCCAGCCATAAGTAAGTGACCGGGCCGATGATCACCGGCTTGGCGGCGACGCCTTGCGCCTTGGCTTCCGCCAGTTGTTCCAGCAGGCGGGCCGCGTCCAGTTTGAATTCCGTGGCGGCGGTGAACTCGGGCACAATGTAATGGTAGTTGGTGTCGAACCATTTAGTCATTTCACCGGCAGCTACCCCACTACAACACGGCGCCGTTTCGGGCGCGGATTGCGCCGAACGGCCGCGGGCGACGCGGAAGTAGTTGTCCAGCGCATCGCCATGGAAGCCCTGCACCCGCTCGGGCAAATTACCCAGCGTAAAGCTCATGTCCAGCACCTGATCGTAGAAAGCGAAGTCGCCAACCGGTACCCAATCCAATCCGGATTGCGCCTGCCAATGACGCCGGCGCAACTGCTTGCCGAGCGCCTTGAGTTCGTCACGCGAGGACTCGCCGTTCCAGTACGACTCTAAAGCAAATTTCAGCTCGCGCTTCGCGCCGATACGGGGGAAGCCTAAATTGTGAATTTTTGTCATGAATAACTACCATCTGTTGAATGTTTGACACATGAAACATTGTAAACAGGTCGATGAGTGACGATAATCGATGATTCTTCATCGAATCATGAGAGATATTCATTGATATGGAATTGATCCACTTGCGCATCCTGCTGGCGTTAAAACGCCACGGCACGCTGAGCGCCGCCGCCGAAACCCTGTATCTGACTCAGTCGGCGTTGTCGCATCAAATTAAAAACCTGGAACAACGCCTGGGCGTGACGCTGTGGTATAAGCAAGGCCGTTCGCTGGTGTTGAGTCAAGCCGGGCGCTATTTGTCCGAGGTGGCCGAATCGGTGATCGCCACCGTCGATTCGGCGGAAAATCACCTGGCGCAACTGGCGACAGGCAAAACCGGCAAGTTGACCATAGGCATCGAATGCCATGCTTGCTACGAATGGTTCCGCAACATCCTGCAGCCCTATTTGCGGGCCTGGCCGGATTTGACGGTGGAAGTCACCTCGCGCTACCGCTTCGAGTCGTTCGAGGCCATTCGCCAATATAAGCTGGACGCCGTATTGACCTCCGACCCGGTGGATAACGGCCTGCTCAGCTACCAGCCGCTATTCGACTTCGAGCTGGTGTTGATCGTGCCCGATAACCATCCGCTGGCCGGCCGCGCGGAAATAACACCAGCCGATCTGCGCGGCGAAACCGTGTTGACCTACCCGGTGGCCCGCGAACGGCTGGACATGTTCCGCAAAATACTGCAACCGGCCGGCATCGAACCCGCCGCCCATATTCAAGTCGAGGAAACCGACATCATGCTGCAACTTGCCGCCGCCGGCCGCGGCGTTTGCCTGCTGCCGGAATGGCTACTGGCCGACAAATCCGCCAAACTCGGCCTGACCGGCCTGCGCTTTACCGGGCTACCCATAGCCAAGACCATGTACCTGGCTTGCCGGCACGAGGATGC
>CAZGUM010000094.1:0-15564 GCA_964529085.1 uncultured Methylomonas sp.
ACAGCAACGCGCCGTTCTTTAAGGCCAACGAGGCCTTGCTGGAAGAGGTGGGTTATATTCAGCACAAAGGTCGCCGCGTCGATTTGGTGGAAGACGAAGAGTGGCTGTATCAGTTTTACGATAAAAAGCTGCCGGCTGAGGTGGTCAGCGGCATTGCCCTCGATCAATGGCGCAAGCAGGTTGAACGGGATAATCCGAAAATCCTGTTTTTAACCAAGGCGGATTTGACTCGCAGCGACGACAATCAGATCAACGATTGGGATTTTCCGGACAGCAAAAAAATCGGCGACTTGACGATTGAATTGCACTATCGCTTCGAGCCCGGCCACGACGAAGATGGCGTCACGGCCATCGTGCCGGTGCATCAACTTAATCAAATCCGCCAAGCGCCGTTCGATTGGCTGGTGCCGGGCATGTTGGAAGAAAAAGTGACCGCGTTGATCAAGTCGCTACCCAAGCATTTGCGTAAGCATTTCGTGCCGGTGCCGAACACCGCCAAGGCTTGCCTGGAAATCGAGCCGGATTTTAAGGGCTCGTTGTTCGAGTGGTTGAGTGGCCGTTTGCGCAAATTGACCGGCGAATCGATACCGCTGAACGAATGGCAGCCTGATGCCTTGCCGGATCATTTAAAAATGAATTTTCGCATTGTCGATGATCACGGTCGGGCCTTGGGTTATGGCCGCAATCTGGCTAAGTTGCAAGCCGACTATGCGACCAAGGCCGGCGACAGTTTCGATAAGCTGGCGCAGGAAGAGATGAACCACACCGGCTGTATTGCCTGGGCGTTTGATGACTTGCCGGAGACCTGGCAGTTCATGCAAAAAGGTCAGACCTTCATCGGCTTTCCGGCGATTGTCGATGAAGGCGAAACGGTGGGGGTCAAGATCCTCGATACCCAGTACAAGGCCGATCTGGCGCATTTCGACGGTTTGACCAAGTTGTTTCAATTGCAATGTCGGAAGGATGCGCAATACCTGCTTAAAAACAGCGGCGTGGCGGCGACCTTGCAATTGGCCTATAACCAATTGCCCACGCATCCTTTGTTGAAGGAACGGCCGGGCGGGGATTTTAAGGCAGATCTATTATTCTTGATATTTAGTAGCGTGTTCGTTGCTGATACCTCAATCCGCAGTCAACAGCAGTTCGACGCGGCGCTGGCGGCTAAAAAGTCGATGTTGGTCACGGTTGGGAATCAGGTGGGCAAGCACGTCACCGAAATCATGGCAAACTATCAGACCGTCAGGCAGCGGCTGAAACAGCCCGGTGTGGCCGCGAATTTACGAGAGGATCTCGAAAAACAATTAAGTCTGATGCTGTTTAGCGGTTTTTTACGCTACACACCCTTAGCGCAGGTGCAGGCGATTCCAAGATATTTAAAAGCAATGGAATTTCGTCTGGATAAGCAGAAGCCGGATTCAGCGGATATACAAGGTTTGCACAGACTGTCTCAGCGCTTTTGGCTGCATGTCGAAAAGCAAACGAAGACGGTGTTGCCGATGCCGGAGCGCGATAGCTTCCGCTGGGGGTTGGAAGAGTTGCGGGTGTCTTTGTTTGCGCAGCAACTGAAAACAGCATTTCCGGTTTCTGTGCCGCGCTTGGAAAAGATATGGAACGAAAAATTTTAAACAGCCTCTGATTTATGTGCTCACTAATTTAGGAAGCCGAAGATGATACCCATTCGAGATTCGATACCGTGTAACACCAAACCTTATGTGACATGGGGCATCATGGCTGTCTGCATTGCGGTGTATGTGTTCATGCTGTTTATGCCGGACGAAATGGGCCAGCATTTTGTCTATATGTACGGCATGGTGCCGATTCGTTATTCCAATCCGGATTGGGCTTATAGCTTTGGCTTGCCGCCGGATTATTATCTGTCGTTTTTCACCAGTTTGTTTTTGCATGGCGGTTTTGGTCATCTACTGATGAATATGGTGTTTCTGTGGATATTCGCGGATAACATCGAAGATTTGATGGGGCACAAACGATTTGTGGTGTTTTACATTTTGTGTGGGTTGTTGGCAACTTACGCGCAATGGTATTTCTACCCGAAGATGGTGGTGCCGGTAGTTGGGGCTTCGGGAGCGATCGCCGGTGTATTGGGGGCTTATTTTTTCCGCTTTCCGCACGCTACCGTAGTGATATTGGTACCGATCCTGTTTTACCCATTGTTTTTCCAAGTCCCTGCGATTGCGTTTCTAGGGTTTTGGGTGATTATTCAGATTGGCGATGTCTTTACCGCTGCGTTTTTCGACAACGTGGCCGTAGACTCGGCGTGGTGGGCGCATTTGGGCGGTTTTGCCGCCGGCGCCTTGCTGCATCCGTTTTTCATCGAAAAAAAACATGAAGAGTATCAATACTAGCCGCTAAATTGTGCTTTGAAGCCACGATCTGCCGGCAAAAAAGCAAGAAACACTAGGGCTTTTATTTTATAATGCGGCCGATTGGTTAACGGTTAAAAAGGCAATACAAATCAAGACCGTTGCCTGTGTTTGCAAAAGATTCTTCCTTCATTCGAGACAAATAAACATGAAAAACCTTAATGTCGCACTGGTAAGACTGCTGCAGTTTGTAGTGTTCGCGCTGTTCACATTCATTGTGTTGTTGTACTTCGGTACTTTGATTCTGTTACCGCTGGATATTGTGGTGCTGATTACTAAACTGCTGCACTTGGTCGGTATTGGCACGCTGTTTGGTGCAATTGTCGCGGTGCCGCTGGTTGCTTACCTCGGTAAAATTGTTTACGGTATTCCTGGCTTGATTCAGATGATCGTCGAAAACGGTATTGATCTGGCTAACACCGGCAAACAACGCGTAGAAGCGTTTAATAAAATTGCCGAGGCTGTAAAGTAAGGCGATTAGTATGAACGGAAAAAAGGGGCTTTTGGCCCCTTTTTTTGTGCCCGATGCCTAGCTATAGCGGTTTGTAAATCGTGTCGAAAGTTTTTACAGCGGTGTTTTCTAGAAAATAGTATGTCATGCGGTGATTAACCGAAACACCCGGAATATATCGGTGCCGTACCGTTAATATCTACTAGATATAGCCTTAGGAGGCTGTATTCCTGGATGACGGGCAAAAGCAGGGAGCTTGGGCGGTTTGCAGTTCAAGTCGGAAAATTTTACAGCTCGCTATTAATCCAAGCCGTTTTTATTGTATTACTGGAACAAAGTCTTTTATTAACATTACGTTACGGTATTTGTGTATGTTTTTTGCTTAAATTTGAATGTGACAAGTTTTGTTAAATAATCATGCATTTAAGCACGAAGCTAGGGGAAGATTATGGACACAAAAAAAACCGAAACATCCGCCAAAAGCCGCAACGATGATTGCAATCATCCGTCATTGACAAAAGAATTTGTATCAGGCGTACCGACAGGAAATTTTGTTTGTGCACAGTGCGGCCGTCATTTATCCGCAATTTTAAAAGCTTCCAGAAAATAAAGCTTTTCTGCCGCTTAACGCGCCTTGAAGCCGTGTTAAGCGGCAGATGCAGCAAATCTATGGACAAGCGAACGGTGGCGGTATCGCCCACCCAGGGTGCTAAAAAAGCAAGCGATTTAGTCATTCGTCTTCGCTTATATCCATGCCAATAAATCAGGCCTTTCTTTTTGACCGCTTCTCGTATGGTTTGAAGCCGAAACAGGGTTTGTGTTGGGTTATGTTTTTCGCATAGCTTTGGGCGCATTGCCGACGTCGAGAATCAAACCGGTTTAGCCCGTTAGATCGCCTTGCAAAGTTGCAAAATCTCTTGAAGAAGAGCAATCTGACATACGTGGAAACACAGACTCCCCGATCTATGCTTGAACTGTTTATAATTGGCGCATGTCTTTTGCCGAGTTGAACAGTCTGCGATAAAGATGATGTAAAATCTGCAAGCTGACCGGATCACCGGAAGCCAGTGTACCAGTGCGCACACTGGCTTTTTTTTGGCCTTATGAAATGGATGGATGATGATATGACATACTGGTACCCCGATAACTCTCAATCGATCGGCAAAACGCCGCTGGTCAGACTTAACCGTATTACCGATGGCGCGCAAGCAACTCTGCTAGCGAAAATTGAAGGGCGTAACCCTGGATATTCGGTGAAATGCCGGATAGGCGCGGCCATGATCAATGACGCGCAACAACGGGGCATATTAGGCCCAGGCAAGGAGTTGATCGAACCCACCAGCGGTAATACCGGCATTGCCTTGGCTTTTGTGGCCGCCGCGCGCGGAATTCCATTGACCTTGACCATGCCGGATACGATGAGTATCGAACGCCGTAAATTGTTGGTGGCGTACGGCGCCAAGCTGGTATTGACCGAGGGCGCGAAGGGCATGAAGGGGGCTATCGCCAAAGCCGAGGAAATTGTCGCTTCGGATCCCGAACGCTACGTACTGTTACAGCAGTTTAAAAATCCCGCCAATCCGCAAATTCACGAACAGACGACAGGACCGGAAATTTGGCATGATAGCGACGGTGCAATCGATATTTTCGTCTCGGGCGTCGGCACCGGCGGCACCATTACCGGCGTGACGCGCTATATCAAACACACGCAAGGCAAGCCTATCGTATCCATCGCGGTGGAGCCTGAAGCCAGCCCGGTATTGACCCAATTCCGTAACGGCCAGGATATACAGCCGGCGCCTCACAAAATTCAAGGTATCGGTGCCGGATTTGTGCCGGATATATTGGATTTATCCATCGTCGACGCCATCGAACAAGTCAGCAACGACGAAGCAATAGCTTATGCCCGGCGTTTGGCGCGGGAGGAGGGTATACTATCTGGGATATCCTGCGGCGCCGCCGTCGCCGTCGCCGTGAGAGTGGCAAAACGCCCGGAAAATGTCGGTAAAACTATCGTCGTGGTGCTGCCTGATTCGGGTGAGCGCTATTTGAGTTCTGCTTTGTTCGAAGGCCTGTTCGATGTGCAGGGAGTTGCGGTATGAGTCTGAGCGATTCAGACCAAGCCTGGGGTATTGAAGCGCTGGTAGTCGAGTTGCGCGAGTTGCGCTTGCGTTCGCTGGAAAATCGGCAGCGCCGCGAACATCCACCCAAGTTGCCGTCACGCAAGACGTTGAGCCAGATCATTGAGAACTTGGGCGCGGTACTGTTTCCCAACCGGCTGGGAATGCCGGATCTGAACGACGAAGGTATCGATTACTTCGTCGGCCACACCCTGGATAGCGTGTTGCGACAACTGAACCGGCAAATTACGCTGGAGCTGCAATTTATTGCCGAACAACAAGGCCTATCGTCCGATGTTCGGCAACAGTCGGTGGATATTACCCGCCAGTTTGCCGAGCAACTACCGGCTATCAGAGTGTTGATCGATAGCGACATTCAGGCGGCCTATGAAGGCGATCCTGCTGCCAGAAGCGCGGACGAAGTGCTGGTCTGCTATCCCGGCATAACAGCTGCTATTCATCACCGTGTCGCCCATGTGCTGTATACCCTGGGCGCGCCATTAGTGGCGCGGGTCATTGCGGAGCTTGCGCATTCCGCTACCGGGATCGATATTCATCCCGGTGCGCAAATCGCGGAAAGTTTTTTCATCGATCACGGTACGGGCGTGGTAATTGGGGAAACCGCAGTAATCGGCAGCCGGGTTAGGGTTTATCAGGCGGTCACGCTGGGAGCCAAACGTTTCGATAAGGACGACAACGGGATGCTGGTTAAAGGCAACGCCCGTCATCCTATAGTCGAAGACGATGTGGTGATATACGCCGGCGCCACGATCCTCGGTCGAATCACTATCGGGCGCGGATCCACTATTGGCGGTAATGTCTGGCTCACGCACAGCGTTCCGCCGGGTAGTCATGTGTCGCAAGGGCAAACACGCACCGAGGTTTTCGCGGCGGGTGGCGGTATTTGATTCGACGCAATGCTGCCGGGGCAGGTAGTTAGCTGATCGGCTAACTACCTGCCCGCAATTGCCTCCGGATCGAACCACTCTAGCGATGCCGATTTAGTCGCGCCGGTATGCAGCCGAGCCTATCGATAACACGATTGCGCTACTGCCAACCGCCGCCCAGCGATTTGTACAGATCGACCATCGCGCCGATTTGCTTTTCCTTGGTTTCGATCAACTCTTTCTTGGCTTCCAAGGCATCGCGTTGCGTCAACAATACCTCCAGGTAATCCGCTCTGGCCGATAAGAACAATTGATTGGCAACTTCGATCGATTTCACCAGCGAATCCACTTGCTGCCGCTTTAACTGGTAGCTTTTATCCAGGTTGTCGATATTCGACATTTGATTCGCAACTTCGGCATAGGCATTGATAATGGTTTGCTCGTACTCATATGCTGCCTGTACCTGTTTGGCATTGGCGTTTTTGTATTCCGCGGTAATGGCGTTTTTATTGACTAGCGGCGCCACCATCTCGCCCGCCACCATCGCCGCCAGTGATTCCGGCGTATTGATCAGATATTTCAACGCGAAGGCCTGGAAACCCACGCCGGCCTTGATCCCAAACGACGGATAGAAATTGGCTCGGGCTACGTCGATGTTCAGATCGGCGGCTTGCAATTCGAGCTCTGCTTTGCGAATATCCGGGCGGTTTTGCAACAACTCAGACGGTACGCCGGCGCTCAATGCTTTGGATTTGATGTCCATGAAGCCGCCCGATGCGCGTTCTATTGGCTGCGGCGTTCTACCGAGTAAAGTGTTGATTCGGTTCTCGACCACGGTTATCTGCTGCTCGATCTCGTATTGGCGGGCCTGGTTTTTCGCCACCTCGGCCTCGTAACGCTTGACTGCCAAGGCATTGGTTCTGGCATAGGTTTGCAACTGCCTCACCATCAGCAAACCGTTTTGCTGGATCGCAATGTTCTGTGCCAGATTTTGCAATTGGTTGTCCAAGGCCAGCAGTTCGTAATACGCGTGTGCCACTTCGGCAACCAGGTTAGTCAGCAGAAAGTTCCGGCCTTCGGCCGATGCCATGTATTCATACACGGCCACTTGCGTTGCGTTTCTCAGTTTTTTCCAGATATCGATTTCCCAAGTCGAGAATAAACCGAACTGGTAATCGCCGAGGAAAGCCGGAAACGCCTGGCCTTTGGCAATATTCAAATTATCCTCCACCGCGCCGTTGCGGGTGTATTGGCCGGTTTTGTCGCCACCCGCCGCCGCGCCAAATCTGACGAAGGGCAGGTATTCCCCTTTGCGCGCCAGGATCTCGTTTTCAGCAATGCTGATCCGTTGCAGCATGATGTTGATTTCCTTGTTATTGGCCACGGCGGTATCGATCAGACTTAATAGATGCGGATCGTCGAAAAACGCCTGCCATTTCACCGTTGCCGAGCTGGCCTGGCCGTTCGGTCCAGATTTGAATTGTTCGGGCAGCTGAGTATCCGCCGTTTTCTTCGTCATATCGGGAATGCCGCATGCTTGCAGCATCGAACCCATTACAGCGATTACTATCGCAAAATTCGTTTTACTCTTCGACATCATGGGTCCCGTAATGATAGGTTTCGGTAAATGGATTCACGTCTTCGTCCTTGATCATGCGTTTGCCTTCGATTAACTTGGCGAAGATGTAGTACAGCCCGGGAATCAATACAACGCCGAATACCGTGCCGAACAACATTCCGCCCAATGCGGATGTACCGATGGTGCGGTTGCCGACCGCTCCGGCGCCGGTGGCAAAAGCCAACGGCACCAGACCAGCGATAAAGGCGAAGGAGGTCATCAGAATCGGCCGGAAACGGGCCTTGGCGGCTTCGATGGCCGCTTCTCTGACCGACAAACCTTGCTCTTGCCGCTGCACTGCGTATTCGACGATCAATACCGCGTTCTTACCCAGCAAGCCGACCAACATCACCAGACCGACTTGGGAATACACATCGTTGGCCAAGCCCATGGTTTTTAGTAATAGGAATGAGCCGAAAATACCTGCCGGCAACGAACAAATCACCACCAAAGGCAACACAAAACTTTCGTACTGGGCTGCCAACACCAGGTAGACGAACACCAAGACCACGACGAAAATCACCAGGGCTTCGTTGCCGCGCGCCGCTTCGTCGAACGATAAACCTTCCCAGGCCACATCGTAACCTTGCGGCAACGTGGCCTTGGCGACTTCCTTGATGGCCGCGATGGCGTCGCCGCTGGTGTAGCCTGGGGCCGGTTCGGCTCGGATTGCCGCGGAGTTATATAGGTTGTATCGGGTCAATTCGTTCGGACCTTGCTGTTGATTGACGGTCATAAAAGCTGAGTAGGGCACCATTTCGCCGGCGTCGTTTTTGACGTAATACTTCAATACATCGGTTGGGAATCGGCGGAATTCGGGCAAGGCTTGCACATAGACTTTAAAAAAGTTGTTGAAGCGGATAAAGCCTTGCTCGTAGGTGCTACCGATCATGATGTCCAGGTTTTCCATGGCCTTGTCGATATTCACCCCTTTTTGCATCGCCAGTTTGTTGTCGATTTTCAGCTCGTATTGGGGGTAGTTGGCTGCGTAAAAGGTAAACAGACCGGTCAATTCCGGGCTTTTTCGCAGGGCGGCCATGAACTCCTGATTAAGCTTGTCGAACTGGAAGTAATCGGTGCCGGTGGTCTTATCCAGCAAGCGGAAGGCCAGACCGGAAGCGGCGCCGTAGCCCGGGACCGCCGGCGGTTGGAAGAATTCGATCACGGCGCCGAAATCGTGGGTTTTTTCTTCCAGTTCGTGAATGACGTCTTGCACCGAACTTTTGCGTTGCGACCAGTCCTTGAGGTTGATGATGCAAGTGCCGGCATTGGAGCCGCGGCCCTCGGTCAGCACTTCATAGCCCGCCAATGACGATACCGACTGTACGCCGTCGATTTTTTCGGCGACTTCTTCCAGTTGCCGTGCGACTTTGTTGGTGACCTCGATGGTCGAGCCGGGCGGGGTTTGGATGATGGCGTAGATCATGCCTTGGTCTTCGCCGGGAATAAATCCGGCCGGTAAAGTCTTATTGACGGTAAAAATGCCGAAGGAAAACGCGGCAAGTACCGCAACGGTCACGATGCGGCGGGTAACGACGACATTCAGCAATTTGACGTAGCGGCCGGTGACTTTTTCGAAAAGGTAGTTAAAACCTTCGATAAAAAGGCTGATAGGTGTTTTGCGTTTCGGCTGTCCATGCGTGTTTTTTAGAATCATCGCGCATAAAACCGGTGCCAAGGATAACGCGACAACGGCCGAGATGATGATGGACGAGGCCATCGCGATCGAGAATTGCCGGTAAAACACCCCGACCGGACCGTTCATGAAGGCGATAGGTACGAATACCGATACCATCACCAACGTGATGGCGACGATGGCGCCGCCGATTTCGCCCAGCACCTGCCGCGACGCGACGTAGGGGCTGAGGTGTTCCGCTTCCATCTTGGCGTGCACCGCTTCCACTACAACGATCGCATCATCGACCACCACGCCGATCGCCAGCACCAACGCGAACAGCGTGATCAAGTTTATCGACAAACCAAAAGCCGACATCACCGCGAACGAGCCGATCAACGATACCGGCACCGCCAGAATCGGAATCAAGGTCGAACGCCAGTCACCGAGGAACAGAAACACTACTAAGGTCACCAGCACGAAGGCTTCGCCCAAGGTGTGCAACACTTTATGAATCGAGGCTTCGACGAAGCGCGATACGTCGTAGTTGATCTCGTAATCCATGCCTTCCGGAAAGGATTTTTTCAGTTCCTCCAATTTGGCCTTAACGTCTTCAATGACTTTGGTGGCGTTAGTGCCGTAGTTTTGTTTCAGGACGATGGAGGCGGACGGGAAAGAGTCCTTGTCCGAATATATGTTGTAAAACTCACTGTCCAAATCGACTTTGGCTATGTCTTTCAGGCGCAGGATCTCGCCTTCCGAGTTGGCGCGGATGATGATATCTGCGTACTGCTCCGGCTTGTTATACCAGCCTTGGTAAATCAACACATATTCCTTGGATTGCGCGGCCATGCCGGTACTTTGACCGATCCGGCCCGGCCGGCCGATGATGCTTTGCTTGGCGATCGCGTCCATTACTTCTTCGGTCGAAACGCTGTAGGCGCGCATCCGGTCCGGATTCAGCCAGATCCGCATCGCGTACTGCCGGGCGCCCAGGATTTGCGCTTGGGCGATGCCGTAGATACGCTGGATTTCCGGTATCACGTTGACGTAGGCGTAGTTGAACAAGAACTTTTGGTCGGCGTTCTTATCCTTGCTGTACAGGTTGACGTACATCAGCATGCTGGGCTGGACAAAATTGACGATCACACCTTCCAAACGCACCAGATTAGGCAATCGGCTCATCACCTGATCGACACGGGTTTTAACGTTGACCATTGCGATATTCGGATCAACACCCAGTTCGAACAATACCTGTATCGTCGCTTCGCCGGCACTGGTTGCATCGGAAACGATGTATTTCATGCCGGGTACGCCGTTGATGGCACGCTCGATGGTAATCAGCGACGATTTGACCAATACGTCGGCGCTGGAGCCTGGGAAGGATAAGGAAATCGTCACCCGCGGCGGTGCGATATCGGGAAACTGCGATACCGGCAATGAGCGGATGGCTAGGAATCCCATAAATAGGAAACTCAGCGACAATACTATCGCCATGACCGGTCTTTTTATAAAGATGCTAAACATAGTTGATCTCTGGCTAAAGAATTACTCTGTATATAATTCCAACTCGGAGCGGACTTTTTCCGGTGGCTGTAAATTGATTTCCACCTTTTCGCCGGCGTGCACCTTGCGCAGGCCTTCCAGCAGAATTCTGTCGTCGTCTTTCAATCCGTCTTTCACGATAAACAGATAGGGTAATTCGGCTTCGATATTGATGAGCCGTTGTTCCAGTTTTTCTTCGTGGTTGATGACGTAGACATAGGTTTTGTCCAGGATTTCGAACGTCGCTTTTTGCGGAATGAGCAATGCGTTTTTATAAGGCTTGACCATTAGGATGGTGCCGGTTTCGCCATGCCTGAGCAATTTGTCCGGATTGGCAAACGTGGCGCGGAATTCGATATTGCCCGCGGTATTGTCGAAGTCGGCTTCTATGGTTTCGATGGTGCCGGTTTGATCGAAAATCTGGCCGTTTGCCATTTTGAGCTGCACTTTGGTTCTGGCATCTTCGTGTTTGTGCATTTTGTAATCCAGATATTCGGATTCCGGAACGTTGAAATACACCCATAATTTGCTGATATCGGAAAGGGTTGTTAACAGCGAACCGTCTTCAACCAGACTGCCGTTCCGCACGTTGAAATGGTCCATAATTCCTTCGAAAGGAGCGTTGATGTCGGTGAAGCCCAAATGGGTTTCCGCTAATTTGACTTCCGCGTCAGCCTTATCCAGCTTGGCTTTGGCCAGCGCCAACTCATTGGGCGAAACGATTTTTTGATCGGCCAAACCCTTGGTATTGAGGTATTCAATATTCATGGTATTGGCTTCGGCTTTCGCTTTTAAAAGATCCGCCTGATAAATATTGGGCATGATTTTGAACATGGCTTGCCCCTGATGCACGAGTTGCCCCTCGTCCACGAAGATATTCTGTAAATATCCCCTTTCCAGCGCGCGAATCTCGATATGCCGAATGGCATGAATCTGACAGACATATTCTTTGGTAACTGCGGCATCCTCACGTAACGGTTTGGTTGCTTCCAATTTGGGTGCCTCTTCTTGTTTCTCACTGTCGGCCTGACGGCAACCGCTGAGCAAAATAACGAATAGGCATAGAAAGATAGGCATTTTATTTGTCATCACGTTTTCTCAGGGCGAATATAAATAAACCCGTTAATAAGGCTGGGTGTTTTCGATAAAGCATGGGGTCTCGATTGATAGAATAGCTATTTATTCCAAAAAAATTGCTAGGTAAAAAACTAATCCTGCATATGCTGGTTTTCCAATTTGGGTTGACAATATTTCGTCAATAATTTGATAGCAAACAGGGTGCCAGTTATTTTTGTATTTATAATCAATTAGTTATTTGAATGTGATGTGAGATGGGGCAAATTGCCGGTTGGGATCAACCAGGCCGGGGGATATTGCCCGGCAATTTGCGGGAATGACGCGGAGGCTATTTGTTAGCGAATGGACGCTATGAGGTCGTTTATGGGTGAAATGAATAAACAGAGATTTGCATAATGGAAGTCAAACCCGCTGAATTTGCTGGGTTTGATACGCTTGTTGGCGGACGTGCTCGCTTGTTTCCGCGTCCGGCGATACATTTTTAACGAGTTGTTGGCATAAAAATCGCTCATCTTGGCTGCGAGTCTTTGAATAGCAACCCAAAGGGCAAGACTCGTTTTTCGCCAACCATTAAGGAGTAAGCGATGAAAAACCATATTCACCATCTTGCAAAATACACTGCGCTGATATTGATTTCGGCATTGCCGTTATCGATAGACGCCGTGGCCAATCCGGACCAAAGTTATAAAACGGTGTCGCTGGAACTCAATGTTGATGAAGAGGCGGTGGAACCTCCTTCCATCAAAGAAAAAGAGGATTAGCCGGTTTATCGGTTTGACAGAATGCGATTGTTCGGGCCAATGGACTGGCTTGGACGATACCAGGGGGTGACTGAGCAAATTTCAAATTAGCCAGGTGAGCCGGCCTTAGTTTGGGCGAGGAAAGGCCGGATTCAAGCTCACTGACAACCCGCGCATACTTCAAAGCCTATCAGCATGCGGCGCGTTTGATTACAAGTTGTTGTACTTCTTCCCCTAAGACGATGACGCGATCCGCCGAGGCGATGGTTTCCTGGCGATGAGCCACGATGATGCGTGTCAAATTTAGCCGGCGAATCGCATCGTTAACCGATTTTTCGCGGTTCACATCCAAGTGGCTGGTAGCCTCGTCAAGAAATAGGATTTGCGGATTCTTATATAGTGCTCTTGCCAGTAACACTCGTTGCTTCTGGCCGCCCGAGAGGATAGTTCCCATGTCGCCGATTAGGGTGTTGTAGCGCATCGGCATTCGTTCTATGTCGTCGTGAACGGCGGCGATTGCCGCGCAGGCTTGAATTTTTTCGGCAGCGGGGCTGGGGTCGAAAAAACAAATGTTGTCGGCAATGGAGCCCGCAAACAATTGGTCTTCCTGCATCACGGTACCCAGCATTTCCCGGTATCTGCTAAGGCCGAATTTATCGAGCGGACTTCCGCCGACTAAGACCTCGCCGTCATTTGGCGGTAACAGTCCCAGCAATACTTTTAACAAAGTCGTTTTTCCGCATCCGGACGGCCCAATGATGGCAACGGATTCGCCGGCTTCGATTCTAAAATTGATATTTTTCAGTATCCAGGGCTCAGACTCGGAATAACGGAAGCTAAGGTTGCGCACCTCAATTTCCGCGGGGATATTGTTTTCTTCCATCAATTCCATAAACACCGGCGTATTCTGCTCGGGCTCGGTCAGCGCGATATCGGCCACGCGTTCGCTATGCAGACTCAACATTTTCAAGTCAATGCCCTTTTCGATGAAACTGACAATACGGGTAATAAACTGTTGTTTGTAAGACATGAACGCAAATAGCATTCCCACGGAAAACGCGCCGTCGAGCACCATTAGCGCCCCCAGCCAGACCACGGCGATATTTTCAATAGTGAACAGCGCACCGTTCAGTCCGCGAAACAAGATGTTCAATTTTTGGATGCGGATGCCGGTATTGAAATTGTCCACCAACAAATTTTGATACAAGGTTTGCCGGTAAAGTTGCCGGTTGAACAACTTGACGCTTTGAATGCCTCGTACGCTTTCGATGAAATTGCTTTGCTGTTTGGCGGCGCGCAGGATTTGCTCTTCCTGGGTTTGCCGTAACGGGCGATACAGCGCCAGGCGCAGAACGCCGTACAATAACGCCGCTCCGCAGACGACCAGGGCGAGTTGCCAGCCGTATACGCACATCATAACCAGTGTAATGACAGCCATGATGCCATCGACAATCGCCTCGACCACGCTGGTGGTCAAAGTGCGCTGGATAGCTTCTAAAGATTCGAAGCGGGACACCACATCGCCGAGATGACGTTTCTCAAAAAATGCCATCGGCAAATTTAGCAGTCGACGGAATAGATTGCCGAACAAACGAAGGTTTAAGGTAGTGCCCAACACCACGACGACCCACGAACGTAAAGCCGTTACGCCGGTTTGAACCAGTCCCAGTAATAGAAAGCCGACGCCCAGCACCACCACCAAATCCCGATCTTCGGCCACAATGGCATGATCCACGATCAATTGCATGAAAAACGGCGCCAGCACCGACAGCACTTCCAGAACGACGGCTAACACGAAAATCTGGGCGATTGTGCCTTTCAAGCCCGGCAATCCGCCCAGCAATTGACCAAAGCGAATCTTTTGCCGCTCGCGCCGAGGTTGGAACTCCTGCGTGGGCGCCAATTCCATGGCGACACCGGTAAAGTGCCCCGAGACCTCGTCCATTGTCATTATCCGTTTGCCGCGTGCCGGGTCGTGGATTACCATGCGCCGCTCGTTAGCTTGGGACAACACGACAAAGTGATTGAAGTCCCAATGCAAGATCGCCGGCAGCGTCATTTTGCTTAGATCGCTTAATTCGGCTTTGATGGGCCGGGTCGCCAGATTCAAATGGGTGGCGATGCGAATCAAATCGTTCAGGGTGGCGCCCTTCATCGAAATGGAAAACTGGCGGCGCAAACTGGCCAGATCGGTATCGAAACCGTGATAAGCGCTTACCATGGTCAAGGAAGCCAGCCCGCATTCGGCGGCTTCAGTTTGCAAAATAACCGGGGTTGTTCGCCGTCCGGTGAAATTCAGCGTTTTATAGGTACTCATGATCAGATTTTTCCGGTGATACTGAATAGCGGATCGAATATCCACTCGATCAGGCGGCGGTGATCCAGGGCCACATCGGCATCCAACAGCATCCCGGATTGTAAAGGGATAACATCCCGATAGGCTTGTACGGTTTGCGAAAACAAGGTCACGGTTACCCGGTAAACCGGTTCGTTCAAGGAGACGGGCAAGTCGATTTCATTAGGGCGGATCAGGGTTTTGGCGATCTCTTTCACTTCGCCTTTGTGGCTGCCGAAGCGTTGGTAGGGAAATGCTTGATAACGCACGGACACGGATTGTCCGGCTGCAATAAAGCCGATGGCGCGCGACGGTATCAATAGTTGAGCCTCCAGCGACGCGCCTTCCGGCAAAATCGACAGCAACGGCGCGTTGGATTGGGCCAGTTGTCCTCGTTCGGCCAGAATGGTGGTAACCACCCCCTCACGCGGTGCGGTAATCACCAGGTTTCTGCGCGATTCCGATTCGGTCAATTGTTGTTCCAGCGTCGATACCTCCCGGCCGATTGCCGCCTGATGGTTTTTGGCTTTCAGTTCGTCGGATTGCACCTGCAAACGTAACTCCTTGATTTCATGGTCGCGGGTCAAACGTTGCCGCTCCAGTTCTTGCAGCCGATATTCCTGATTCAGGAGTTCCTGCTGTTTATCCTGGGCTTGCAAATCGGAGACCGACTCGGTCGCCTGTAAGCGGCGGAAGCGACCCAATACCTCGCGCGAACCATCGACCAGTTGTTTCTGCAGATCGATTTCAGCATCGATTTTCGATCCCTCCGCTTCCATGCCTTTAATTCTTTCG
>CAZGUM010000095.1:0-14968 GCA_964529085.1 uncultured Methylomonas sp.
TGAACTGGCGGTTCATGTTGGCGATCTTGCCATGCCAATCGATGACCAGAATGCCGTTGCCCGTCGATTCCAGCGTTGCCCTCAATTGAGACAATATCTGGGCCAGGGCATCCTCGGCCTTATGTTCGTTCTGTACATCCCTGGCCTGAATCAGAATCAGCGGGCTGCCTTCATGGTGAATGACCTTGACGGATTTCGTCACCGCCAGCATCGAACCATCGGCGCATTGGTAAAGTCCATCCTGGGTCTCGATATCCAGATATTGGCCGTTACGGACATCTTCCCAATAAAAGACGTCTTGCAATGAACTTTCGATATTGGTGATAGCCATGGCTAGCAATTCCTGTTCCGAATAGCCAAGCATCTGCTCTACAACCTTGTTGGCAATGATGATGCGCAACTCACTGGGTTCGACCAGCAGCATCATATGCTGGCTGTAATCGATCATCAGATGTTCTAGGCTGCTCATCTGGCGGTTTGCTCCTGGCCGGGTTGGCTCGGATCGAAATAATAATTGACCCGTTTGCGTGGACTGAGATAGTTATATATTTCCCGCGGAACCTGTGCCGGTCTGATCGCCTTGGCAATATTCGCATCCGCTTCGCACGCCATGTCCACCAGGATCGCTTCATCCCTGGGAATATCCGCGTCGTAGATGAGCACCAGCGGTTTCATCGGCTTGGCGGTATTGACGGTGACGACCATACCTATCGCGCCATTGGAAAACTGCACGATCGTGCCGGGCGGATAAACCCCAAGACACCGGATGAAGACCTGGAGCAGTTTCTGGTCGAATTTGTTGCGCAACTTGGCGAACATCGTCGACAGAGCCTCGTGAGGCGTCAGTGCATCGTTAATATTCACCGGGTTGCACAGTTCATCGTAATGGTTGGCAATGACGACAATGCGGGAAAGCAAACCGATCGCTTCGCCTTTGAGTTTGCTCGGGTAGCCGGTGCCATCGAAGAATTCGTGATGTTCGCTGATGATGGCCAAGACGGCTGGTGTAAGCCCCAGTCGCTGGCCGATACCCGCGCCGTACTGGCAATGCATTTCGAATAAATGGCGCTCAGCCTGATTGAGCGGTTCCTTTTTCATCAGGATCTTTGCTGGAATCTCTTTATGGCCAATATCGTGGAACAGCGCACCTAGCCCCAAGGTGCCGACCAGCTCTTGGGGCAACCCGATGTCGCGAGCCATCATCAGGGAAAGCATGGTGACATTCAAGGAGTGGTAATACATTTCCTCGGCACCTGCCTTACCAATCATGACGTGAATAGCGAGTTCAGGCGCGGAAAGAAGCGAGTCGATAATTTGGTCTACCAATATTCTCGCGGTTCGCACAGTTTCCGCCGGCATGGTGAACAGGTTTTTCTCGATACTGTGTATCGTTTTAGCGGTATTGACAAAGGCATTCTCAATCCGCGCCGCCGCCTCTCTCTGCAGCTGAATTCGCTCGACTAGCGCGAGCTTGGCTGCCAACGCCGGCGACATATCCGGTTTGGCTGCAACCTGTGCCTGTGTTTCTTGTATCTGCTGTGTCTTTTGAGGTAATGGATTGAAATCGCTGAGGGCCGGATCGTAACGAATCGACTTGAGCCCGAGACTCTGGATGGTCTTGATCTGTGCCTCGTTCTTTATCTTGAAATGGCTGAACGAGAAAGGGTGATCAAACCACTTGAGATCGAGGTGGATATACAACCCGATCCGCAGCTGGTCCATGGTAATGTTGAAGTTATCTTTCACCGGCATCGACGGCCCGATCAACTATTGTCAAATGGAAAAATGCTGAACTCATGCCGTCTCCACCAATATTCCCCACCCGGCGACTCGAAATGTTGATCATCTTTAAATGGATGGTGATGTCGCCTCGGTGTGTTTGACCGAAAGCGTATGGGAAATAAGGAAAATAAGCAAACCAGGATTCAAGTTGAGTTGATCTCCCTTTCAATCAAGAGTTAGGGAACTATGGGAATGACAAGTAACTCTCCTTCCCACGAGCCTCTCGGCGATTTGCAGAGTTTTGCGATTCACTAAATAGCTAAAACTTGCCAACGCTTGAGTTGGCAAATACATGAAAATCCTTAACTCAACTCATCCGGATTACCGCGATCTTTTATCCCGTTCCAGTTCCAAATATTTGTGCCGTAAATCCACGTAGTTGCCACCTATCCATTGCCAAAAGGTCGCCGCGGCTTCCGGGTCGGTGCTGATTAATTTCACGGCTATAGCGCCGTTACTGCTGATGTCGGTAATCTGAGCGTCTATATCGATGCTGGATTTGTTCTTGACGACGCGTTTGTCGGTATCGACCCGAAAAGTCACCGGCTCGCCGACTTGAAACACGATGTCGCGTTTTAACCCGCCCAAAAATTTCAGACGGTATTCCGGAACCGATTGAAACGGCAGCACAAACTCGGCGTGCCAACGAAACGGCGGACATTGGATGGGGCCGCTGTTCTTCGGAAAATGCACGGTGTAGCCGTCATCGACCTTGGCTTTGACCACGCCTCTGGTATAAATTTCGTGACAATTGGTCAGCACCGCATCGCCGGGCTCAAGGCCATATTTTGCGGCATGAACGGTCAGACTATTGAACGCTAGAATCAACCCCAAAACGATTATTTTCATGGTGCCCTCCTGATTATTATTGTTAATTTTTATCCTTAAGTTTGCGGTTCTATCGCGAGCCTTGGTGAGGTGTTATCTAACGCCAACTTAAAGCCTTCGGGAGCGCTAGCGTGACTTGCAAGGCTGCACGGGCAGTCTGCGTCCAGCCCTGGGTATTTGTCAAGATTTTGCCTGGATACGAACGTCAGGCGGCGTGAAAAGCATCGCCAAGCGCTATTGATCCAGCGGTAGACTCGGTTGATAAGGGCCGAGCAGGCTGCGCGCCAAGGGGTCGGTTTCGTCTATATCGACGGTAATCATGTGCCCGGTGTTACTACCTATATAGGCCTGCATCGCCGCCGCCATATACGGAAACACCAGACGTAAGTCGTTGCTGGCGCCGTTGCTTTGCACACTGGTTTTCCAAAGCTGCTTACGTTGCTGCTGCTGTAGGTAAGCGTCCTTGTCGCACGCTTCCAACAGCAAATAGCGGCGAAAGGTGGTATAGGACTCAGTACGTTGCGCATAACCGCCGACACCAAAGCCGGGGTAATAGCCGTTGTAGAACCTGGACATCCGGTATGGGTAGTAATAGCCCATGTCGTTCCATAACGGCACCTCGTAGCTGTATTGATGCACTTCCGGCGCACCGACGCCGTAACTCAAGAACATCACCAAATTACTGTCCTGCATACTAGCGGCCTTGCTATAGCCGCGATTGGCCAGTACTTTCTCGATGTACGCTTTAAACTCGATAAACTGCAAATCCTGTTCATTAGCGCCGGCATTGCCCGGCAACAGCACAAATCGCATATTGCTCTGCGAATTATTAACGGCGGCTAGCGAATCGATTTCCGCGCGAAATTGCAAGGGGCGCGGAGCCATGCTGCAGGCTGCCAACAACGCGGTTAATACCAAAACCAAGATACGGTAACTTAAAACTGTCATTTTATTGCTGCGCATGATCGCTCCCTGTTTCGTCCTCTGCACTGTTATCCTCCCACAAGCTTTTCGTACGTTGTTGTAAACGAATATCGGCAAGTACCTTTTTTTCGTGTAACACGGCTTGATGGGCTAATTGATCGCTGAGCTGCTGACTTTCCGTTAGTCTTTGTCTGGCCGATTGTTTTTCCTGGCCTATCAATTCGGCTTCCAATCGCATTTCTTTTAATTCGTTTTCGTGGCGCAGCTGTTCGGCATACAAGCGGCGTTCAAGCTCCAATTGCTGCACTAGCCGTTCTTGTTTGTCTTCCAACAAACGCCGCTGTTTTTCGGCTTCCTGCGCTTGAATCTGCAATTCCAGATCCGACACTCGTTGCAAATGCTCCAGTTGGCGGCGCTTTTCCAGTAATTCTTCCTGTTCCAACGTTCGTTGCTGCCTGGCTAGCTCCCTAGTGCGTTCTTCATTTAGCTCGAAAGTTTTTTTCAACACATTGAGGTAAACGCTGTTGCGGCCCAACTGCACATTCGGAAATTCGTTAAAACTAGCCGTCAAACTGCACAAGGCTTGCGACTGAATTTGTTGCTGCATCAACATTTGATTAATGGCCAGCGCGATGCGCTTTTCGATGTCGATCAGGCCGGTTTGAATCCAGTTGCCATCGGCCAGCGCTTGCAGCTCGAGATTCACCACATCGTCGATAATGTTGGCATAAAGCTGCTTAATGTGTTGATTAATCGTGGACAGCATTTCGCTGTTTTTCAGCACATAAGCCAAGGTGGCCTGAAATCGCAAATCCAAGGCCAAGTCCACGGTGCAAAAGTCGTCGAACATATGTAGCTGGCGCCGATACTGCCAGCTTTCTATCGTCAGCGGGTGAATATGGTGATAAAAGCGCTTAACGAATTTCTTCGGCCGTAAATACAGTTTTTTATACGGCCCGAGTTTTAGCTGCACTACTTGCCGATCGGCGTCGAAACCGGCAACCCACTGCTCGGTATCGGCCAGCGACTCTTCGAACAAGTCGCCGCCCGCCAGCCAGGCTTCCAATTCGGTTCCGGGGCTATTCATGGCTAACAGCGCTTGCCGCGGCAGCAGCTTTTTGTTTAAGCGCGGCGATTTTGTCGGACATCTTTTCCGCAATCAGCGGATACAGATTCGGCGCAAACTCCACGGTCCTGTCGTCCACCTTGCGCAAGAATCCGCGACTGAGTAGTAGCCCGACCACAAACATCCGCGACCAATCCGAGTAGCGCCGGGCTTTTTCCAATTCCGACTTTTCGATGACCATTTCCAGTTCGTCGTTTTCGTTGATCCGAAACTCGGTAAATTGCCGAAGACATTCGAAAACCAGCTCCTCTTCCTGAATCGTCAACGGGCCCGGCGCTGTGAACTCCAACCGATAGGACAACAATACCGTAAAAAAATCCACCATCGCCGCGCAAGCGAACGCAAACCAGGAAAAACCGCGCCACATCGCAAAAGACGGCTTTACTTCCTCGATGAACTGCTTATACGTCATCAGCAACGGTGCATCGGGTAATGCCATACCCATGCTGCTGGCCAGTTGATTCACATCCAGCTGGATATCCTGATAATTTTTTAAAAACTGCGAATAAGTGGCTTCCGGATCGCTAGTCACGTCCAGCTGATTCAGGTTGGTTTGCAACAGGCGGATATTGTTATCCAGAGCCTGAAAGGCTTGCTCCTGCTGTTGTAACAACTGCTTTTTTTCTTGATAAATCTGGTTGTAATGACGCCAAAACGGGCCCTCGCCCACCTGATTTTTATAGCCGGGGCCGATCTGGTCATGCGTGCCGAAATATGCCTGGCTGGCGTCGACTGAGGCTTTTTCCAGATCCAGCTTTTGTTGGTGCAGCATCTGGCTTTTGACCTGCAATATGCTGTCCAGATAATCCTTGGTTTGCTGCCGCAGTTGATTCAATCGATTGATATGCAGGGTTTCCTGCTCGGATATTTCGTAGAATTTGAAATAAGAAAATGTCACCGATGCAGCAATCGCCACCGACAACGACGCCACCACTGTAAAGTAGCGCATTCTGTTGGCTTTCCAGTGAATACCCGCCATTTCCAGGGAGCAGATCACGATGATGGATTGAATGGCGACGGTAATCACCAGCGCAATCCAGGGCGTGATGAAATGCGACAACCCGTAATAGGTAGTAAAGCCGGACGAAAGACTGAGCATCAAGACGATAGGTATCGTCCAGATCCGCAGCATACTGACGAACAGCGTCTGCATGCGGTTAATAAAATAACCAAGGCCGGTAGAACGTATTTTTATGCTGGGATTTGTCATTGTTATTATTTTTTGCTCCAGCAGAATGCGGGGTAAAACGGCGTTAGCTCATACTTAAATAGCGCTCGCCGGTATCGTGAATAATGGTCACCACGGTCTTGCCAACACCTAACTTTGCAGCGACTCGTACGGCGGCGCACACGCTCGCACCGGATGAAATGCCGGCCATAATGCCCTCTTCTTCTATCAGTCTTCTGCGCATCGCAAAGGCTTCCTCGGTCGTGACCAATTCAATGCCGTCCAGCAGATCAACTTCCAGATTTTTCGGCACGAAGCCGGCGCCTATGCCTTGAATTTTATGCGGCGAATGCGTACCGCCGGAGATAACTGGCGACTCGGCCGGTTCCACCGCAATCGCTTGAAATTGCGGCTTGCGGTTTTTTATCACATCGGCAACCCCAGAAATAGTACCGCCGGTACCTACCCCGCACACAAAAGCGTCGACTTGGCCGTCGGTAGCCGACCAAATTTCCTGGGCAGTTGTTTGTCTGTGTACTTCCGGATTCGCCGGATTTTCAAATTGATGCGGCATAAACGCCCCCGGCGTTTGCCTGACAATTTCTTGCGCCTTGGCAATAGCGCCTGACATGCCTTCGGAACCGGGGGTCAATACAATTTCAGCACCGTACAGTGCCAACAATTGTCTGCGCTCGACAGACATGGTTTCCGGCATCGTCAATATACAATGATAACCGCGCGCGGCGGCCACCATAGCCAAGGCAATCCCAGTATTACCCGAGGTCGGCTCGACGATAGTGCCACCGTTGCGCAAGCGTCCCATTTTCTCGGCGGCTTGAATCATGGCCAGACCTATTCTGTCCTTGACCGAGCCGCCGGGGTTTCTCGATTCCAACTTTGCCAGTACCGTAGCGGAGTTCTCCAAAACGACTTTATGTAATTTCACTAGCGGCGTATTGCCGATCAATTGCGTTACATTACTGGCGGTAGGCATTGAGTTACCTCAATTATTTCTCGATTTTAAACGCTAAAAATACCGGACTGCCGTTACGTTGTACCAAAAGTGCTATCGATTTTTCAACCGGTAATTTCGCAACAATAGAATTGAACTCAGCTGCATCGCGCACTACGTTATTTTGAATCCGCAAAATGATGTCGCCAGGCTGAATCCCCGCATCCATCGCAATGCCCTTGTTAACTTTTTGTACCAATACGCCATTTTTTTCAACCTGAGATTGTTGACGCTGTTCGGCGGTTAAATCCGCAACCGCCAGGCCCAAACGATTTACTGCCGTTTCAGGCGTCGCGGCTGGGGCGTTTGTCGCCGCCGCTGCCTGCGCGGGCAATAAACCGATTTTGACGCTGATATCCTGCTTATCGCCTTGCCTTATTATTTTAACCTTGGCTTTTTCATCAATCGGCGTCATGCCCACCCGAGGCGGCAGCTCACCGGAAGTTTCAATGACTTGGCCGTTAAATTCCACAATAATGTCGCCGATTTGTATCCCGGCCTTTTCCGCCGGTCCGCCCGGTATCACTTTCGAAACCAATGCGCCATGCGGTCTATCCATGCCAAACGACTCCGCCAACTGCCGGGTCACATCCTGGATTTGCACACCCAACCAACCGCGCGAGACTTTGCCTTTGCTTTTGATTTGTTCGACAACATTCATCGCCACGTCAATAGGTATCGCAAACGACAAGCCCATATAGCCGCCGGATCGGCTGTAAATTTGCGAATTTATCCCTACTACCTTGCCTTGCATATTAAATAAGGGGCCGCCGGAGTTGCCTGGATTGATCGCAACGTCGGTTTGGATAAAGGGCACATAGTTGCCATCAGGCAAGCTGCGGCCTTTCGCGCTGACGATACCGGCGGTTACCGATTGATCGAAACCGAAGGGGGTACCAATTGCCAGCACCCACTCGCCCACCTGCAATTGCTCGGGGGAGCCGACTTCCACGACCGGCAAGTCCTTGGCTTCCACTTTCAATAAGGCTACGTCGGTGCTTTCATCGGAACCGATCAGTTTTGCGATTAACTCCCGGCGATCTTTTAATTTAACCACGATCTCGGAAGCGTTATTGACTACATGGTGATTGGTCAATACGTAACCGTCCTTGGAAATCACAAAGCCCGACCCCAGGGAGTTAGTTTCCCGCGGACTGTAACCACGCCCCGGCCCCTGGAAGAAACGCCTGAAAAATTCTTCCATTTCCGGCGGCATATCCTCGGGCATTTGCTGCTGATCGGCACCGGCTTGCGGATCGGGGGCTTTTTGGGTGGTGCTGATATTCACCACCGCATCGCCATTGGTTTTAACCATTTCGGTAAAGTCGGGCAATTGCGCATAGCTCGCGTCGATCGCCAATAAAAACATCAAAACTCCATAAAACAGCTTATTAAGCATGTAATCTCCAGTCATACATTGATTTGTTACTAAAAAGGATGCTCTAGCGCGATGCTATGCCGTCGGCGATAAGCTCAACGGTTTTGGCGGGTACTTCGCCGAGTACGGTAAATTGCTTATCGCCAATTACCATACTGAATGAGTTTACCGAACCTAAACTGTGTAAACCCTTGATACCTTGCGATTCCTTTGCCTCCAGATAAACGGAAACCGTGGAGAAACCATCGCTGATTAACAGATGATCCACGGCTTTCTGAGATTGCTGGATGGAATTGCGGATAAAAAATACCGGTTCAAAACCCGCCGGCCAATTTTTCAACGAGAATGAGGCACTTTCAAACGGTTCGGCCTGGGTGGCATGAATATGTTTGACTTGAAATTTGTTTTCATCGATATCGCTAATATTCGATGCGGCAACAGCATCGGTATTTAAATCCGTAAAGACCACTTGCTCCAGGATGTTGCCGTCCGAATTGTAAACTTCGACTTTTAAAGGCAAAAAGTGCTGTTTATCAATCCAGATTTTTCTGGCGTAACGCAATTCATCCTTGGGTTGGATATTAATAATCTGCGTGGGTAGCATCGCGATCGATTCCTGCCCCGCCAACCCGAATTGATAATACTTGTCCAATACGCCGGTGTTCTGCGGCAAATTAACGATAAAAGAGCTGTCCAGCGGATGATGATTCACTACCTTTTGACTGGTTTCCTTGAATATGCAGGTGACTTCGTTGGACTTTCGAGTCACTTCTCGCATCGGTGAATTGAGCGAAGCCAGACGCTCCTGTTCGACACCGTTTTCAACAGTATGTTGATACTTCATCGTATCGAGCTGACCGTTTTTCATGAAAATCACCGTTCCCCGGAAGTTAAGGGTTTTCATGGCCAGATTCATTTTATCCAACCATTGGCCGGCTGGAAGTTGCTCGCCGTCGGCAACAGCAATTTTATAAATCGTCCAAAGCAAAAAAGCCGTTATAAATCTCACGCCCTTATTCCTGATGATAGCCGACCACCCGCGCATAGGGCTGCGCCGTTTGCATATTATTTACGTACAGCGCGTTATCATGCGCTTGTAAATACTCGTTAAAACGAGCGTCCATCGCGTCACCCGGCACCTTGCTGTGCGCGACGATTTCGACAGTCGCGAAAGGACTACTCATCTGCTTATCGACTTTGCTGCTTACCCAGACTACAGCTAACGCTATCGAGGCGGCGATTGCCAAAGCCGCTTTTTGCCAATTAAGCATCGGCTTTTTACGCGGCATGAAGTAAATGGGCTCCTGGCGAATCTGTTCGTGGATTTTATCGGCAAAATCGCTGCTTACCTGCGAATATTCGTTGCTCTTTAACACTTGACTAGCAATCTGATAACGCCGAAGCTTGTCTTTAAGCAATTCATCGTCCTGCACCGCTTTCAACAGCAACAGCGCCTGTTCGCTATCGAGCTCGTCGTCTATGAATTGTGAAAGTTTTTCGTTAAGTTGTTCCTGCATCGATACACCTTTAGTCGAGCAATGGGTTTAATTTTTGGTCTATGGCTTCGCGAGCCCTAAAAATCCGTGAGCGCACCGTACCGATCGGACAATCCATCGCTTCCGCTATTTCCTCGTAACTCATCCCTTCAAATTCCCTGAGCGTAATTGCAATCCGCATTTCTTCCGGTAATCTCTCTATAGCCGATTTAATCACCGCGATTATTTGCTCATTCATCAACAAATTTTCCGGCGTTTCGATGTCCTTTAGCTGAGGTGAGTTTTCTACTTGTTCGGCATCTTGAACATCAATCTCGTAATCAAAATGGCGGCGAGAACGAGACAACAGGTAATTTTTGGCCGTATTGATCGCAATCCGGTACAACCAAGTATAAAACGCGCTTTCGCCCCGAAAATCGCCCAAGGCCCGGTAAGCTTTGATAAAAGTATCCTGGGCGACATCCTGCGCCTCGCTGGGATCCTTAACATAGCGATTCACTAAGTGAACAATCTTATGTTGGTACTTGATCACCAAAAGATCGAAGGCAGATTTATCCCCTTGCTGCACACGTTGCACCAATTCTTGATCGAGATCTTCGGTATTCCTAACTTGTTCGTTCACTGCTCTATTTTGATAATGAGATGGACAGAATTAAACCGCATTAGTTCTAGCAACACAAAAAAAATTACCGCAACATTAAAACGAGATATTATTCAAAAATCGCTAAACCTACTCATCCGTCCGTAAAGTTGACCACATTGACAGCAAACCCACTCACCAACATCGCTGAATCTTATTATGACATTCTTATTGCCGGTAGCGGCGGTGCCGGACTCAGTCTGGCGCTACATTTGGCGGATACCTATAAAGTGGCCGTGCTCGCCAAATTCGCGCTGACCGAATGTAGCACTTATTACGCCCAAGGCGGAATCTCTGCAGTATTCGACGACGAATACGACTCCATCGAATCGCATATCGAAGACACTTTGATCGCCGGCGCCGGTCTTTGCGATCCGGAAATTGTCCGTCTAACCGTCGCTCAAGGCCGACAAAGCATCGAATGGCTACGCCAACAGGGCGTGAATTTTACCGAAGAGCGTAACGCCGACGGGGCCAAGCAATTACATTTAAATCGCGAAGGCGGCCACTCGCACCGCCGCATCGTGCATACCGACGATGCTACCGGCAAAGCGGTATCGCTGTCTTTAATCGAACGCGCCCAGGCGCATCCCAACATTACGCTGCTGGAATACCACAACGTCGTAGAGTTGATCACCGCTAACAAATTAGGCGCTAGCGAACAACGAATCTGCGGCGCCTATGTACTAAACAGCAAATCCGGCGGTATCAAATCGATTGCCGCTAAAGTCGTGGTACTGGCGACCGGCGGCGCCAACAAGGTTTATCTGTATTCGACCAACCCGCATATTTCCAGCGGCGACGGCATCGCGCTGGCCTGGCGCGCTGGTTGCCGGATCAGCAATATGGAATTCATGCAATTCCATCCGACCTGCCTTTATCATCCGACCGCGCGTTCGTTTTTAATCAGCGAAGCGGTGCGCGGCGAAGGCGCGCATTTGATCCTGCCTGACGGCGAACGCTTCATGCGCCGCTACGACGAACGCATGGAACTGGCGCCACGCGACATCGTCGCCCGCGCCATCGATAGCGAGATTAAAAAACACGGTATCGAATGCGTCTACCTGGATATTAGCCACAAATCGCGGGAGTTCATTCAAAAACACTTTCCCACCATTTATATGCAATGTCTGGAACTGGATATCGACATCAGTCAGCAACCGATTCCCGTGGTACCGGCGGCGCATTATACCTGCGGCGGCGTATTGACCGACGCCAACGCCCGCACCGACATCCCCGGCCTATACGCCATCGGCGAAGTGGCCTGCACCGGACTGCACGGTGCTAACCGCATGGCCAGCAACTCATTGCTGGAATGTCTGGTATTCGCCGAACAAGCCAATCAAGACATTCGCCGCACATTCGCTCAATTACCGGCACCGTTGCCCTTACCTGACTGGGACGAATCCAAAGTCAGCGACTCGGATGAAGAAGTCGTGATCTCTCACAACTGGGACGAATTGCGCCGTTTCATGTGGGACTATGTCGGCATCGTCCGCACCAATAAACGTCTGGAACGCGCAATGAACCGGCTGGTACTTTTAAAAGAGGAAATCGCCGAATACTACGGCCAGTTCCGCATCACCAGCGACCTGCTGGAACTGCGTAATCTGGTTATTGTCGCGGAGCTGATTATCCGCTGCGCGCAACAGCGAAAAGAGAGCCGTGGCCTGCACTACACCAAGGATTATCCTGATCTGGATAGCAGCCAGCCGCCGCAAAACACCGTATTGACACCGGACAAACCCAGCCCAAAAACGCACTGATTGTGGTTGCGGCTTTGTAACAGTAAAAGCGGGTCGGACATCCTGTCCCGGCCCGTGAATGTTAGATATTCCGAGCCGCACTCTTCTCTTCAGAATAGACATCAACAAGGAGTCCGCCCGCTATTTGGCGTACTTCGCCACGCGCCCACCACCCATGCTTGGCAAACTGTTTCATCGGTCAGCGGCTGACATATTTCTGACATATTCGCTCTCTAGAATCCCCGCATACGCCTTTTTCCAGGACACTAAGCGATGATCGATGCTGAACGCATACTGCAAGAAACCTATCCCGACTTTAAATTTGGCAAAGACAATAAGCTGGTAGTAAAAGCTTTAAAAAAACTGATCCACGAAGACGACTTCAACGACGTTATCCGTAAAAACCAACACCTACGCGGCTTTGCCTTTCTGGACAAATTGCTGCATTACTTCAAATTCAATTATCACGTCAGCAACGATTGTTATAACAATATCCCCTCCGAAGGCCGCTTGCTGATCGTTGCCAATCACCCAATTGGTACACTGGACGGCTTGGCCTTAGTGAAATTGATTCGATCCGTGCGGCCCGACGTGCGCATTGTCGCCAACCGGGTCTTGTCACATATGGAGCCTTTGCAATCGATATTCTTACCGGTCGACGTGCTGTCCGATAAGAAAAAACTGAAGGATGTTTATAAAGTCATGCTGGACGCGCTGGAAAACGAAGAGGCAATCATCTTTTTTCCCGCCGGCGAAGTCTCACGTATCACACCCAAAGGCATCCGCGACGGTGCCTGGCAATCCGGTTTTATTAAGCTGGCCCGCAGAGCGCAGTGCCCTATCCTGCCAATCTTTATCAAGGCCAAGAACTCGGCCTTGTTCTATAGCGCCTCGACGCTTTACAAACCGCTGGGTACGATGCTGCTAGTTAAAGAGATGTTCAATAAAAAGGGCCAGGAAATCAAATTCATGGTCGGTGCACCGGTACCTTACCAGGTCATCGCCGACAGCGAGGAAAGCAATAAACAGCTCAGTCAACGCTTTCGTAAGCACGTGCAAAACCTGGGCAAGAAAAACAAACCGGCACTATTCGAGACCGTCGCCACCGTAGTGCATCCTTCCGACACCAAAGCCGTTAAAAAAGCGCTGTACCAATCGCGCCTACTTGGCGAAACCCGCGACGGCAAGAAGATCTTTTTGTACCAGTTTCAGGATGATTGCCCTGTGATGCGTGAAATCGCCCGCTTGCGCGAATTGACCTTCAGAACCGTCGAAGAAGGCACAGGCCTGGCATTGGATCTGGACAAATTCGACATTTACTACAGCCATATCGTGCTGTGGGACGACAACGATCTGGAAATCGTCGGTGCCTATCGGGTCGGCGAAGGTCCGGCCATTATGGCCAGCCACGGTGTGGAGGGTTTTTATACGCAGACCCTGTTCGATTTACGCAGCGAATTTGAAGCCTATCTACCCTATAGTATCGAACTGGGCCGCAGCTTCGTACAACCGCGCTACTGGGGACAACACAGCCTGGATTATCTTTGGTACGGCATCGGCGCGTATTTACGCGAACGCCCGGACATCAAATATCTATTCGGTCCGGTCAGTATCAGCAATGCCTATCCGCAGGCCGCCAAGGAACTGATCATCGGTTTTTATCAACAACAGTTTGCCTCCGATTTGCAGCACACCAAAGCCAGAACCCCATTTGTAATCTCTCAGGAAGGCAAGGCATTTGCCACCAATGAATTTAGCGCCGACTACTCCACCAGCTTCAAAATCCTAAACAGCGAACTGAAAAAACAGGGTGTAAAAGTCCCGACACTTTACAAACAATACGTGGAATTATGCGTCGACAAAGGCTGCCATTTCATCGATTTCAATATCGATCCCGATTTTAACAACTGCATCGACAGCCTGATCATGGTGGAAGTCGATAAAATTGCACCCAAGAAAAGACAGCGCTATATCGAAAAGACGCTGGCCGGTTAGCGATACTGACATTCATGAAAAACCGCTCATTCCCGGAGCTGGAGCAGCTGGAAAAGCTGATCGAGCAGTTCGGTGACCGCGCTTATTGCGAGATCGTCGAATGGATACCTTACAAACAGTCGCAATTTCCGATCCATTGTATCAGCCTGGGCTCAAGCAGCCCCGACGCCCCCGTTTTGGCTTTCTTTGGTGGCGTACACGGTTTGGAGAAAATCGGCTCGGAAGTAATATTGGCTTACTTGCAAACCATCCTGCAACTACTGGATTGGGATGAGGAATTTAATGCCCGCTTGCAACATTCGCGACTGGTGTTCGTACCCATCGTCAACCCGGTCGGTGTTTATCGCGGCACTCGCTGTAACGGCCATGGTGTGGATTTGATGCGTAATTCGCCAATCGAAAGTGTCGGCAATACCCGGCTATACAGCGGCCAGCGTTTCAGTGCCAAGTTACCCTGGTATCGTGGCGACGAATCGAAAATGGAAAAAGAAGCACAAGCTTTATGCCGGGTAGTTCATAAACATCTGTTCGACGCCCCGCTGTCGATCGCTATCGATCTGCATTCCGGATTTGGTATCCACGATAGGCTATGGTTTCCCTATGCATCATGTCAGACGCCGTTTCCCGGCGTGGCTCAAGCCTACGCGCTAAAACGGCTATTCGACCGCTGCTACCCGCATCATTTCTATAAAATCGAGCCTATGAGCCAGGAATACGTGATTAGCGGCGATTTATGGGATTATCTGTACGACGAGTTTATCGACCGTCACGGCAAGCAACGGGTGTTTCTGCCCTTAACGCTGGAAATGGGTTCCTGGCTTTGGCTGCGTAAGAGTCCGACGCATTTGTTTCAACGTCACGGTTTGTTCCACCC
>CAZGUM010000096.1:0-14920 GCA_964529085.1 uncultured Methylomonas sp.
GGCCGCCTTTTCTTTGGATACTTTCTTTTGGCGGAGCAAAAGAAAGTATCTCGGCCGTCGGTCCGAGAACCGACATCTAAAACATCCGTCGCGCCAGCGACACATAAACTTCAACTCCGCGCCCACCCGACAAATCCAACTTTAATCGCTGACTGTCTTAAACCGCGCCGCCGCCCCCAACAATCCGGAAACAAAAAACGCCGTCCCTACCAAGGTAAACCGCAGATTCAGCTTCTCAATAGCCAAATCATCCGTCGCATACAGCATGAAAATAATCGCAATCCCGCCCCAGGCCAGAAAACGCAATACTGCGGAAAGGATGGTTTTGCTCAAGGCTTCGGTTTCGCTGGCCGGCGTGTCCATCCTGTAAGCCACGAAACCGCTGATCAGGGCCGGCATAATCCCCCAGCGCGCATGGTCTAGGAAGCTGTCCAGGAAATTGAAGTCGTCTCGGTGATAGAAAGTCAGCTCCAGGATGAAGGTCGATATCGTGGTACTGACCACGAAGCCGACTAACATGATGGACATGTAGAAGCCGTAATAATGGTCGGCGGGTTCCTGTTGGTGCCGGAAGGCGATACTGCGCAATATGAAGACTAAAGAAATCGGCAGCACATAAATCACGATCGAATAAGCGATCCAGCGTAAGGTGGTATAGCTGAAGTGCGGCAAGGGCTTATCCGGAAACAGAAATACGTTGTGTAAAGCCACCGATACTTCGCGTCCCAAAATTACGCCGAAGGCCGTCGCGGCGGCAAATATCAGCACGTATTTATAAGTGTGCTTCAAGCGCGCTTCATGGACATTGCCGCCGAGTTGCTTCACGGTCGCCCACATATCGTTCTCGCTGGGGCTGCCGAATACCACCGCCGCCGCCAGCAAGCGGCAGAGCAGGCCGGTCAGCTTATCCAAATCTTTCAACAAGTTGACGGTCTTGGTGTAATGCGGCTCGGCTTCTTTCCAAATATTCACTTTTTCCGACATCGCATTGTAGGAAATACAAATTTCGCCCCATTTCAGCGAGGGTTCGCTGAACAGGCGCCGATACGATGATTGGTCGGCGTAATGCTGGATTTGGTCGAACAGCAGACTGTTATGCGCCCATTTGTATTCCACCGTGGCACCGGCTTTATCGAAATCGCCAGCATCTATGCTTTGTACCAACAGGCGATCGGCAATTTGGGCTTTAATTTTATCATCCGCAGCCGATAGCCGGGATTTGATCAGCGCGTTGTAAACCTCGACCGCTTTGGTCGGAATCGCAAACGCATCGTGAATGCTGTCCCGTAAGATCAGCAAGGGATTAAATTGGCTTTCCCAGGCGATGAAAAACAACATGATGCCGGCAGCGATCAGCGGCAACAGTTTATTGCCGTCCAGACCGTAGAGCAGATTTACCAACTCGCCGGCGCGTAAATGGCTGACGATCAGCGTTACCAGTGGCTCCAGCGGTAACCACTGCCAAGTCAGCAAGCAGAATAAGACTGCCATTAGGGTGCAGTAAAGGGCGATCCCGGTCCAGTAAGTGCTGCGCCGGATAAAGTACTGCGGCAGGGTCGGTTCCGCACCCAGTTGAATCCGGCGTTTTTGAAAGGAGCGGTAGGCCAAAAACGCGGCGGCTGCGGCACCGAGAAGCAGAATCGCAAAGTTAATCAGGGATTCGATAGTCATTTATCCAACGTATTTATATTGAGGTTTGGGTTCGGGTAAAAAGCCGTAAGTGTCGTCATCGGCGCGGCAACGGCGATAGCCGTATCACGCGCCATAAGTGCCGTCATCGGTCGGCGCTTATTGATAGCGCAGATAAGTCTCCCGATTTCCGGCACAAGTTCCCGCATTGCCGCACCAAAAAGTGTATGCCGATGCGAGCCGAAGAGCCGGACGAGTTCAGCGCTGTACGCGTGTCTTGTCTAATAGCGGGTAAAAAGTATCCGGCCGCACCCCGAGAACGGACATATTAAAACACCCGCCGCACCCGTGACACAAAGCACTATTTAATATTCCGAACCAAAAAATCCTTTTGTCCGCAAGACTTCGCCGCACTCTTCACCACATCCACCCCGCACTCGGCGGCGGCGCCGTTTTTATCCAGGCACACGAACATTTCCTTGAAAAACCGTCCGCCGCCGCTACAGAACGAGGCGATAGTAGACTCCTTCAACCACGGGTTGTTGTCGGCGAAGGCTTTTTTCAATTCGTCCGCCGTGGTTCTAAAAGGCTTTTGCGGGTGTCGATAGGCGTCCGGCACCGCAACCTTGCTCTTCAGCGCTTGCGATAATTGAAAATAGCCGGCCTGAGTCAATCCGGAACAGGTGCCGTGTTTTTTCCACTCATGTTCGAACAGAAATTCCGACGGATACAGGTCCGGAAAGGCTCGAGCGTGGTTTGGCGTATAGGCTTCCCGGGTGCAAAAACTCGGATAGCCGACCTTGTATTGCGGCCATAGGCCGTGCAGTACCAATCCCAGTTTTTTGCCGCATTGTTCCCGGTCTTGCGGCTGCTCTTCGCAATATGTCGGCGACCAGGACAAGGTCAGCACATAACCGTCGAATTTGCCCGGCTTGCCGTTGGCGGCCGCGCCGAGCGAAAAAGCTGTCAAAAACAGCAGTAACCATACTTTCATAAATGCTCCAGTTCAGGGTAGGCGATTGTACTTGTACCCTAGGGATGACCGCCCGGTGATTGGTCTAACAGTATCACAACATAAACTTAGCCCAAATCCGTTCCACTTCCGCGCGTAATTCGTGGAATTCGTCGCCGTGGGCGGTAACGCTGAGGCCTTGCAGGACTTGATGATGTCCGTAATCGCGATAAGCGCAATAGGCCCGTTTTAACAGTTCGGCATCGGTGGCGGCGATAAAGCCGTGTAGTTGCAGGGCTTCCAGCAGACGTACGTTGTCGGTGTAAGTCGCCAGGGCCGGATTACGCGCGGTTTCGGCCAAGACGCCGAATTGCACGATAAACTCGATATCGGCGATGCCGCCCAGGCTTTGCTTGAGGTCGAATACGTCGGGGCTTTTTGGCGCCAGATTGTCGCGCATTTTTTCCCGCATCTCTCTTACTTCGGTTTTCAAGGCTTCGAGCTCACGCGGTAGCGCTAAAATCCGTTGGCGTATGGCTTCGTAGCTGTGCTTTAAGGTCTCGTCGCCCGTGACGAAACGGCCGCGCACCAGGGCTTGGTGTTCCCAGGTCCAGGCTTCTTTTTGCAGATAGGCTTCGTAATGATCGATATGCGTGATCAGCAAGCCCGAGTCGCCGTTGGGCCGCAAGCGCAAGTCCGCTTCGTACAATATGCCGGACAACATTTTCGTATCCAAAATATGCCGAATTTTTTGGCCCAGACGCAGATAAAACTGGCCGGCGTTGATCGGTTTTTCGCCGTTGGTTTGGGCATCGCCGTCGGCGCAGGCGTATAAAAACACCAAATCCAGATCGGAACCGTAACCCAGTTCGATACCGCCGAATTTACCGAAGGCTACGATCGCGAAATTTTGCGGATTGGGGCCGGTGCCGGGAGGATTGCCGTGTTTGCCGGTCAGCATTTGCCAAGCGCACTGCAATACTTGCTCCAGAATGATTTCGGCGATCCAGGTCAGATAATCGCTGACGATCATCACCGGAATGACGCCCATAATGTCGGCGGCCGCCACCCGTAACACATTGAGGTGTTTGAACTGGCGTAGCGCAATCATCAATTGCTCGCCGTCCTGGGTATCTACGCGGGCCAGCGTTCTTTGCAAGTCTTCGCGCAAGGCCTGTTTTTGCAAAGGCTCGTAAAGAGAGCGGGTATCCAGCAACTCGTCGAATAAAATCGGATACAACGAGAGATACTCGCAAATCCACGGGCTGGCCGCCGCCAGTTTGATTAACTGGTTCAACGCGTCCGGGTTCTCGGCCAATAAAGCCAGATAAACATTGCGTCCAGCCACCGCTTCGAACAAATCCAGGATGCGTAGTAGCGTGGCGTCCGCATTTTCGCCGTTAGGCACTTGTTCTATCAGCTGCGGCATTAGCCGGTCCAGGACGCCGGCACCCTTGCTGGTCATGCGTTTGACGGCATGCGACTCTTTAAAATCGATGATGGCTTTCTGAATCGTCTGTGGATTGCTAAAACCGTAGTCGGCCAGCGCTTCCAGTGCCAATTCGTTGTCCGCGCAACTGGTCCAGATCAAGCGGGCGCTTTGCTGCTTGTTGTCCTGTTCGCTGAGTGAAAATACTTGTTCGAAAATGTCCTGGACCGATTCCCGCACCTGATCCAGTTCGGCTTTGAAAGCACTCCAATCCTCGAAGTCCAAGGAATACGCCAAAATCCGTTGCACCAGCGGATGGCCGGGTAGGTCGTGAGTCTGTTTATCCCGATATTGCTGGATGTGATTTTCCACTCGCCGCAAAAAACGATAGGCAAATTTCAAAGCGGCCACTTCGTCGGCGGCCATCAGTTCCAGTTCTTCCAGTACGCTGAGAACGGTTTGAATTTCGCGTTGTTGCAATGCGATGTCCTGGCCGCCGCGTATTAACTGAAAGGCCTGGCCGATGAATTCCACTTCGCGGATGCCGCCGGGACCGAGCTTGACATTGTCGGCGCGGTCGCGGCGTTTCAGTTCTTGCGCGATCTGGAATTTTAGCGAACGCAATTCCTCGAACGCGCCATAATCCAGATAACGCCGGTATACAAACGGTTTGATCAGCGCGGCCAACTGTTTGCCGGTGTGGAAATCGCCGGCCACTTGCCGGGCCTTGATCATTGCATAGCGCTCCCATTCCCTGGCTTGAGTCAGGTAGTAATGTTCCATGCCTTCGAAATTCATGATCAAGGGTCCGCTATCGCCGAACGGCCGCAAGCGCACGTCGGTCCGAAACACAAAACCGTCCACGGTGATCTCGTCCAGCATTTTGACCAGCGAGCGGCAGATGCGGGTAAAGAATTCGCCGTAACTGATTTCTTTTTTCTCGGTCAGCACGCCGTCCTCGGCGTAGGCGAAGATCAGGTCGATGTCGGAGGAATAATTCAGTTCCCAGGCGCCGAGCTTGCCCATGCCCAGTACCACGATATTGAACGGCGTACCGTCCGTCAACGTCGGCGTTCCCCAACGCTGGCATGCCTGGCGGTATAAAAAATCCAGCGCGGTTTGAATGCAGACCTCCGCCAGTGCCGTCAGGTCGGCCAGCGTTTCGTCCAGGTCGGACCAGCCGGCCAGATCGCGCCAGGCGATTCTCACCATTTCCCGGCGGCGGAACAAGCGCAGTTGTTTGGCTAGCGCCGGTTCGCCGTCTGCGCCGATTTGTTGCAATGCGGCGGCGTAATCGGCGCGGCGCAAAGGGGCGAATAGATCGGCCGATGTCACCAGGTCAGATATCAGGTCAGGATTGCGCAGCCAGCTTTCACTAATAAATTGGCTGCAGCTACAGACTTTCAGTACCGAAGCGGAAAATACGCTGTTGTCGAAAATCCCAAATTGTTCCGGGCTAAGCTTTTCTTCGAGTTGCGTACAAAAGTCGACGGCCAAGTTTTGCAGTTCATCCGGCAAATGCACCGTTTGTTGTGACAACGAATCGAGAAGCGACATAGACGGTATCCTGACGGTAAAACGGAAGCAGCATGATACCTAAACTCCGAACGCTACCCTAGATGGCGATCGAAAAAATATCCCTACAGTTATAAGGTACACTTAAACCTGATCTTGCTGCGGCGATCGGTCGTGTCGGGATATTACTTAAAGCTTGATCGCACAGGGGGCAACCCATGAAAAACCTATATTTGTTGGCAGTAGTCTTGATATTCAGCGCTTGTTCCAGTTCCGGTAATCAGCATGCGCATATCGAGGGCGGGCGCAGCCAGACTGGTCAGCCGGCCTTGCACGCGGTACGCGACAATCAATTGCGCGAATTGATGGCCCGGATGGACAGTTTGATGCAGGAGCGGTTTATGACCGAGCAGCAATTGGACGTCGAGCGCCGCAAATACTCTCGGCAAATCGGCGAGGCCGCGCGAAATTTGTCTGCCAATGTCGGGACGATTATTGCCAGCATGCCCGGTTTGCAGCTAAACGCCAGTGAACAAACCGCGTTTTTGGCCTTAGCCAACAAGCTGAAGGAGGAGGCACAACAGTTGCAGGCGCTCGCCGAGCAAAATCATATCGACGCTATCCCGGACGGCTTGCATGAAATCAACACCACGTGCACCTCTTGCCACGCCTTATTCAGAAAGCTTGGGAGTTAGACTATGAAGCCGTTGCCGCTCTTTTCCAAAGTATTTCCGATATTGTGCTGCTGTTTGCTGACATTCCCAGTGCGGGCAGCCGATGAGGACATCAAGACTTTGCTGAAAACCTTGAGTCAGCAAGTCACGCAGTTGCAGAGCCAAGTTGATCGCTCCAATTCCAGAATAGAACAGTTGGAGCAGGAGTTACAACATTATCGCGCCGAGCAAGTCGTGGCCGGCAAGCAGGCCGTAAATGCCGCCGGGCGGGCAGTTGCTGTGGCGCCATCGGCGGCGGTCGCACCCGCCAACTTGGTAGCCGGTAACGATAAAACCAAGGAGAAGCCGGCGGTGACGGTCGGCGACGTGAAAGGGACATTTAAAATTCCCGGAACCGATACGTCGGTCGGTTTGGGCGGGTTTGTGAAAATGGATACCTTGTTCAATAGCGTCAGCGCCGGACGCGACAGGCTGGGCGATCAGCAATTGGTTATGTCGCAAATTCCGGTCGGTGCGGCTGGCGAGCGTGGGCAGATCGCTTTTCATGCCAAGGAAAGCCGTTTGTGGTTCAAATCGTTTACGCCGACTAGCGACTGGGGCGACATCAACACCTATCTGGAGTTTGACTTTTACGGCGATCCGGCAACCTATACCTACACGCCGCGCTTACGCCATGCCTACGGTTCCATCGGTCGTTTTCTGGCGGGGCAAACATGGACTACCTTTCTTAATGTAGCTGCGTTGCCGGATACGTTGGATGTGGGTGGTTCGGCCGGCGCGATTACCAGCCTGCGCCAACCTTTGGTGCGCTGGAACCAACCGTTTAACTGGCTGGATATGCCTATGGAATGGCAACTGGCGTTTGAGGCGCCGCGCAGCCGCTTATGGGTTGACAGTGCGCTGGAAGCGTCTTCCAGTAAAAGCGCCAATCCCAATCTGGACTCGGCTTATTACATCACACCTAACGCCGACCGTTATCCGGATATGGTGGCGCGGCTAAATCTTAATCCCGATTGGGGTAATGTATCCTTGGCTGCGGTCGGCAGGCAGTTGCGCTATACCAACGGCACGACCGGCTATCGGCAAGCCGATTGGGGCGTCGGCGTCAATTTGGCGGGACGGATTAATACCCTTGGCTTGGATAATATCCGCTTTATGGCGCATTACGGCAAAGGCGACGCACGTTACGTGTCCACCAGCAATACCTTCGCCGACGCGGCGCTGGATAACCATGGGGCGATTAACTTGGTGGATGCCTACGGCGGCATGCTGTCCTATCAACATTGGTGGGATAAACAATGGCGCTCCAGCGTGACTTATGGCTTTGCTCAGGTCGATTACCCGGCGTATGCCAATGCGGTTTTGAGTCGGCAAGTGCAGTCGGTGCACGCCAATCTGCTTTGGAGTCCGGTCAGTCAGGCCATGCTGGGCCTGGAATACACGTATGCGACGCGTGAGTTGATCGACGGCCGGGATGGTGTATTGCAACGGGTGCAATTTTCGGCGAAATACAGTTTCTAAGCGGGTGCGAGTTGCTTAGCGTCTGATTTTGAACACACGGCCCTCGTAGCGGACGATAATGCCATCCTCCGCTATTTCCTTCAGCTCTAACGTATTCTTGATGGTCTGGCCGGGGACATATTTGACCATGTCTATCATCACGAACCGCTCGGCGGGCGCCGATGAATAGCTAAAGACATTGATCGGAAGAGTAGGCAGCGACTGGCGCACGTCCGGCGGCAAGTCTTCCAATGTGGGAAGCTCGTTCTGCGGCCTTGTTGTTGCGGCCGGCTCCGGTTTTTTCACTGCGGGTTGCTCCGAGTTGGCGACGATTTGCGGAACCGGAATTGTCTGCTGTTCCGGCTCGGCCACGGGGTTGGTATCCAGCACCGGTTTGGCGATTACCGCCGTAGGCTTGACCGGCTGTGCCGGCGTAACGGCCGGTTTAGTCGGGTCAACCGGTTGTTTCTTGCCGGCGGCGATGTTGTCGGTAGCCTGGGCCTGATTCCGGGGTGGCTGGGTTTTTGGGTTTGGAGCAAACTTTGCCGGGCTGGGCTGGTCGTCGCCCAACGGCGGCGGGCTGGCAATGAGCTGAGCCGACTTTTCAATCTTGGCGGGCGTTTGTTCGCCGTCTTCCGGTATGTGCGGTGCGATGCCCAGAAAATAGGTCAGGATCGCCAAGTTTAAAATTACCAGCACCGCGATAATCTTAGTCAGGCTTTGCCGCTCCGGCGTGTGCTGGATAGCAATGCGACTGGTCACCGTGTCGGGCTGCATCGCTTGGCGTTCTCGTTCGGATTTGCGCAGTGCATTTAAAATGTAAGACATAATCAATATCCTAGCGCCTGGTTGTCGTCAAATGGGGCGAAGCAGCGGCTCCGTTTTGGTTATCCAGATGTATCAGAGTGCGGGCGCCGGCTATGCCGTCGGCAGTCAGGTGCTGTCGGCGTTGGAAAGCCATCAACAGCCCTTTGAGCGCTTCATCGAAAACTTGTGGATCGGCGGCGCCGGCCGAATTTTTGATGACCTGACCGAGTTGTTCGCGCAGCCATTGCACACCGGCGGATTTCTGCGGTTGCGCAATTTCCGTGACGCCAGGAACCGGCGGTCGCCACAGCAGCAGATAATTGCCGTCCCATAGCGTCAATAGTTCGGTAAGCGGAATTTGCACTATTTCCTTGAGGCGAATCACGGCACGATCGTTGTCTATCCCGATTAGCAGCGCATAGCGTTTGTCGTTGGCCGGGCCGGGAAATGTCAAAATGGCCGGGCGATCGAGGCTCAGCAATTCTTGCCAGCTACCCCGCCCGGACCAGCAATTCAACCCTATGGACGCGATGACATTGCAATCCAGCGGCTTATCGGCAGGCACCGCTTCCCGCCAAACTCGCAGCGCTTCAGCCAGCGCGCCTTCCAATGTTAGCCCGGAGTGGTCCAGCTGTGTATTGAAAGCCGGGCTTGGAACTTCGGAGGCCATCGGATTCGGCGTAACGGATTTCTGTGGTGCGGCGAACTTGGCCGGCTGGAGCAAGCTGAATACCGGACGCCACAGATCAAACCCCAGCACGGCGCCAAGCGTTAAAATCAAAGCCATCGCCGCATATCTTCGCGGCTTCGACCCGGCCGTGGCCATCACTTCCCGAGCCGCTCGGCGAACAATTGGCGGAGTAATCCACCCGGCGTTGGTCGCGTAGGCTCCCAATAGAGCCCGGTCGCACAGAATGTTGATCAAGCGCGGCACGCCTGCCGAATACTGGTAAACCTTGCGTATTGCCGCCGGATTGAATAGACGATGGTTGCCGTTGCAAACCCGCAGCCGATGCCGGATATAGGCCCGCGTTTCGTCGAGAGAAAGCGGCAGCAAATGATAGCGCGCGGTGATGCGTTGATTGAGCTGACGCAGTTCCCGGCGAGACAGCATGGCATTCAGTTCCGGCTGGCCGACCAGAATGATTTGCAGCAGTTTGGCCTTGCTGGTTTCCAGATTGGTCAGGAGTCGAATTTGCTCCAGTACTTCCAGGCTCAGGTTCTGTGCTTCGTCGATCAATAACACCGTGCGCCGGTCTTTGGCATATGCGGCCAGTAGATACTGATTGATGGCATCGATCAGCTGTTTTGCCGTGATACCGTCATGGCCTATGTTCAACTCGTCGCAGATCGTCGCCAGCAGTTCCAGAGCCGTCAACTTGGGGTTCAATATCAGGGCGATATCGACGTTATCCGGCAGTTGCTGCAGTAAACAGTGACACAGCGTAGTTTTTCCGGTACCCACCTCGCCGGTCAAGGCGACGAAACCGCCGCCCCTATTGATGCCGTACAGCAAATGCGCCAAGCCTTCCTGATGCCGTTCGCTCATGTACATGAAATGCGGATCGGGCGAGATCGAAAAAGGCAATTCGCTGAAATTGAAGTATTGCTGATACAAGATTCTGGCGTTCCAAGAAAATGGTCGCACGATGCTAATTCAAACCGGTGCAAATTGCACTTAAAAGTCTGAATGGATGCCAAGCGGAAGCGGGAAAGGCCTATCGGTGGCGTGTAATATTGTTTGAGTTTGCAGCATCCAGCCCGTCGCCCGCATCGGGGAGCCGTCAGGCTTGCCGCTTCGCTACCAACATAAAAAAAGGGCGACCGCCGGTTGGCGGTCGCCCGAGGCTGGCTACAGCTAAGGTAGGATTACTCGAACACAAACGTGGCCGGCAGTTCGATAGGCAGTCTGCGCGGCCGTTTCGGGTCCGTGGCCGGATCGAGTTCGAAGCCGTCGCCGACGAATACCGGTTTGCCGTCCTTGCTGCTGATGACGCCGACGTTCATGTAGGTGTCGGTAAATTCCACCAGCAAAAAGGTTTGGTAGTCCGACGAACCGCTGAAGAAGTAAGGAAACTCGTAGCTTTTGCCGGCTGCATCGGTGTTAGCCACATTGCCCAGCCAGCCGGTTTTTTCATGCTTGTGGCCGGCAAACAGGGCGACGATGCTGTGGCCCTTGATTGCATTTTTGAAATCGGCGTTTTCCGCGACGGCGTCGTAGTCGTGCATGTTCAGCACGATTTTTTTGCCGTCCGCCGTAGCGCTGACCAGGTCGTTTTTCAGCCATTCGATAGCCGATTCGATGTCGACTTCCTTGGCGGTATAGCTTGGGTAATTGTGCAGCTGCACGAAGTGGAAGTTGCCTATGTCCCAAGAGTAAGCCAGGCTTTTGTCGTCGAAGCGGCTGACCAGGGTATTGATGAAGTTACCGACCTCGTCGCAGTAGACCATGTCCTTGATGTAGTTGACCGCCGATTTCGCGCAGTGGTTGGAATCCGCCGTCATGCCGTAGCAGTCGTTCAGGTTGTTTTGGTAGTCGTGGTTGCCCAGACCGGGGAAGATAGGCAATTTCAGACTGGGGTCGCTGTCCGGCTTTTTGTAGTCGTCGGCTACGCTGCCTGCTGTATAGTCGGTTTCGTAGTACTGGCGGTAGAGTTTCGCTTCGTCAGCGTGCCAGTATGCAGTCAGGTCGCCGTTCATGATCAGTGCCAGCGGTTGGCTGAGCGCGCCGCCGTAGGTGATGTTGGTGGCGTTTGGCCACTGGCCTTTGCCGGTGTTGCTGTTAGCGAACCAGGTGGTGTTGGTGATGTTGTTCATCGCTTTGACCTGCTCGCCGTTCACTTGTTTCGATTTTGCCAATACGCAGTCCGCGGAGTTGCAATCGGGATCGCGGCCTTCCATCCACCAGGGCATTTGCGGGTCGGAGGCAATCAGCAGCGTAAAGCGTTTCGCGTCGGTGAATTGACTGAGTTGCGAGGTGTAGTTGGTGTCGTATTTACGGTTCTTGCCCGAGCAAATATTGCTTGCCGCATAGCCGGCACCGCGTCCGTAACTGGCCTTGGTAAGGGTTTTGCTGCAAAACACGCCGCTGTTGGTATAGCCGCTGGGGCATCTTTGCCAGCACACAGGGCCGACGCCGTCGTAGCCGGTTTTGCAAGTGGGATAGCACAGTGCGCCGTCGGCCTCGGTGCCGGATGGGCAACTGTTCGGCACGCTGCCTGCGCCGCGAGTTTGGGATTTGATGCCTTTCCAGCATACTGGGCCTACGCCTTTCCAGCCGCTCGGGCAGGGCGTGTAACACAGACCGTCTTCGTTGACTTTGCCGTTGGGGCAGCCGTTTTTAATTTTACCGGCACCGCGGCCGTAGCTTTCTTTGGTGATCGGCGGCATGTCGCAGAAAACCCCTCGATTGGTGTAGCCGGACGGGCATTTTTGCCAGCATACCGGGCCGACGCCTTCATACCCGGAGTCGCAGGGTTTGTAGCAAAAGCCGTTGCTGAATTCTTCACCGTCCTTGCATTTGAGTTGTTCGGGCAGCGTGCCGGCCGTGGCAGCTGGAGCATTCAGGGTTACCAGAAACACGCTGAGCGCGAATAGTAAGGCTGTCGCAGCGTAACACTTGAACGCGGCAATGGCGGTTGTAAAAAAGTTACTGTTATACATGGCATAGTCTCCTAATAGTGGTTGTTCTAGTTTTTGCGCACCGCTCAAGCGCATTTGCCCGGATTGGGCTAGCGGGCGGTAGTGCCGCTGATGGGTTTGAAACGAATAAAGCCGTAACCGTCTTTTGTATTTCCGGCGGCGCGAGACCTCACGGGCGCAATAATTCGGCGACGAATAGAGGTAAGCGCCTAGCTAAAAGTCTGTGCGGCTATTCTCGTAACGGTCAGGCCACGCGCCGTGCACTCCTTATGCGTTTTGCTTGCGGCGTAGACCAAATATCGAGCGCCTCGCTGCGGATCTGGTCGCACAGCGCGCATAAATCGCCTTCCAGATATAATTTTTCGCAGCGGGAAAGACGAGTGCCGCAACGGCAGCAATGCTGGGCTTTCGGTTGTGTTTTCATCGCGAGTACCTTTTTTGTTTGTCTGATAGTTCGGTGGCCCGGCAACGGTCTCCGGGACTGGCGATTTAGATAGGGCAATACCGGTGCCAATTGATGCTTGAATGCTTGAAGTGTTTTTAAGCGACTGTTATATAAGAAGTATTTTTTTGATGAGTCAGCGTTAAAGCCTGCTGACTATATGTTGAGCGCAGATTCTGGCTACCGTAATTCGTCATGCTTACGATATATCGTGCAATTGCCTGGGTTGTTGTGAGATAAAACGCGTTCGGTTTCATGTGTTCCGATTAGCGACTGTGTGTTGCGGACTGGCTATGCTTTTGAATTTACGGGTGGAAACCTAGCCTGATTCGTGAGTGGTTTTCTCATCAAATTACTGTGCCTATGGCTAGCAAGTAATTCGATGGTTAATTTTGACACCGCCGCACTTGCAAGGATTGGCCTTATCTCCCGTTACCCAGTTAGCAGGTCGGATAATCCACACCGGTCTTTCTAAGATTTACCTGGGTGCCGGTTGTGCGGAGAATACCCGGCTGAGCCGGACAGCGGGTTAACCGTGTATCAGCGGCGATTGTAGGACTAACGCCGCCGCAATCAACGCTGCGGCGCCTAAAATGGCGCGCAAGGTGCGGGTGTTGTTGCGTCTAAGTTGTTTACGCAGTTCCAGCATGTCTTTTTGATGTTGCTGCATTTGCTGCTCCATGTGCGCGGCACTTTGCAGAGCTTGGAAAACCAGGCCGGGCATTTCGGGGATCTGCTCCGTGATTTCCGGGAATTTGGCGAACAGCTCCTTGATCTTTTTCGTTGGTCCGACCCGTTGTTTAAACCAGTTTTCCAGGAACGGCTTGGCGGTTTGCCACAAATCCAGATCAGGATAGAGCTGGCGGCCTAGGCCCTCGATATTCAGCAAGGTTTTTTGCAATAACACCAATTGCGGCTGAACCACCATGTCAAAGCGACGGGCGGTCTGAAACAGTCTCAGCAGCAGCAAGCCGAAAGAAATGTCTTTCAGCGGTTTCTCGAAAATCGGCTCGCAGACGCTACGAATTGCCGCTTCAAATTCTTCGACTCGGGTCGATGCCGGCACCCAGCCGGATTCGATATGCATTTGCGCGACGCGGCGGTAATCGTGATTAAAAAACGCCAGGAAGTTTTCTGCGAGATAGCGTTGGTCGGTGCTGGATAGGCTGCCGACGATGCCAAAATCCACGGCCAGATATTTGTCCGGCAACTGCACGAAAATATTGCCCGGATGCATGTCGGCATGGAAAAAATTGTCGCGAAACACTTGGGTGAAGAAAATCTCTACGCCGCGCTCGGCCAGCTTTTTGAAGTCGGCGTTTCCGGCGCGCAAGGCCTCGATGTCGCCGACCGGGATCCCGTAGATGCGTTCCATCACCAATACTTTGCGGCGGGTCAGCGGCCAGTGGATTTCCGGGATATACAGCATTTCCGAGTTCTTGAAATTGGCGCGGATCGCGCTGGCGTTGGAGGCTTCCCGCACCAGATCCAATTCATCGAGTATGGTCTTTTCGAACTCGGCGACGATTTCCATCGCCCGTAGCCGGCGGGCATCGCTCCAAAAGCGCTCGGCCAGGCGCGCCAGTTCGTACAGCAAGCCGACGTCCGAATGGATCTTGTCTTCGATGTCCGGGCGCAGCACCTTTACGATGACTTTTTCGCCGCTGTTAAGCGTGGCGGTATGCACTTGCGCCACCGAGGCCGAGGCCAAGGGTTGTGGGTCGAATTCGGCAAAGGCTTCTTCTATCGATTGCCCCAATTGTTGCTCAATGATTTTTCGAGCCGTTTCGGCGGAAAACGGCGGCACTTTATCTTGCAACTTAACCAATTCTTCCGCGATGTCTTCCGGCAGCAAGTCCTTGCGGGTTGACAGGGTTTGGCCGAATTTGACGTAGATCGGTCCCAGGTCTTCCAGGGTTTTACGAATACGCGCGCCGCGCGGTTCGCGGGCTTTGCTGGTCCAATAATTCGGCGACAAGAAAGCGATGTAGCGGATGGGTCGCAGTAAATGGGTTTTTAAAACAATTTCGTCCAGGCCGTGGTACATCATCACCCAGTTAATGTGGATGAGGCGCATCAGAATTTTCGGGCGAATCACGGTGCGGGTCCTTGTTATTTTGGCTCGGATGTTGAGTTTTGCGAGGCTTCCAAGCGGTCGAGACGGGCGCTGAGGCGGTCGCTATCGCTGCGGCAGGTGTCGATGTCGCGGAACAATAATTCGGCTTCCGATTTGGCCGGCAGCTCGCGGGTTTCTTCCTGCAGGAATTCTTCCAGGTTTAAGCGAAAGGTCGTCAGGGTGTGCTGAGTCCAGTCACGGCTGCCGCGAAACA
>CAZGUM010000097.1:0-14612 GCA_964529085.1 uncultured Methylomonas sp.
TTATTCGCGTTTTTACTGTTGGCGGGCTGGGGCTGTCTACAGTTTTTTAACGATCGGAACCAAATTTAGCTAACTAAGCCTGCGCTTTGGAATAGATGAACGGTTGGGATCGAGGCATTCTTTGAGTGCCCGAATCGGTGCATTCCCAGGTCAGTTACTGCATCGGATCGACACAGTCCGGCAACAGGTTATGCACAAAAACAGGGCAAGGGCTTCGCGGCATTTCACGTAGGGCCTGAGATATTTAACACAGATTAATTTTTACCGTAAGTCATTGATTTTTAATGCACAAGCCAGCTGGCTTAAATTTGCGCAATTTAACAAATATGTAATAAAAACCGACACTAAGCGATTCGCTCTAAACCCTATCCACAGAGTTATCCACAGTTTTTGTGGGTAACTTGGATTCCTTAATCTAGTTAAAGACTTAGCGGCGTAATATCAAAAAGACATCACAACTTATGGCTAACTGTGACGCTTCCCGCAAATTAATTTTTAAAGTTGCGGTACCGGTGCCGTTAGATCGGCTATTCGATTATCTGGCACCCGATGGTTGTCATCCTGCTGAGTTAAAGCCCGGTATCAGAGTCATGGTCCCCTTCGGCAAACGCTGCCAAGTGGGCGTACTGTTGGCTGTCGAACATAGCTCCAAAATCGAAAGCGACCGTTTGAAACAGGTTATCGAGATTCTGGATGCCGCACCGCTATTGTCGGAAAGCGATTTACGCCTGTTGCAATGGTCTAGCCGTTACTATCACCATCCGCCGGGCGAGGTCTTGGCCGCGGCGTTTCCGGTGGCACTCCGGCAAGGCCGTCCGGCTTTATTACAGCTGCCGCGATTTTTCGGTCTAAGCCGGCAGGGTCAAGCAACCTTACCGGAACAGTTGCGACGTTCGGCTAAGCAGCAAGTTTTATTGGCTATGCTGCAAACCGTCGGCGGTGCCGTGCCCGCCTCGGCTTTAAGCGACTATAAGCCGGCCTTGAAAGCCTTGCTCGCTAAAGGCTTGGTGCAGGAACAAGCCCCCGGCCCCGTATCATTGCCGCAGCTTGCCAAAGCGGCCTTGTGCGCCAACCCCGAACAGCAGGCGGCGATAGATGCGGTGATCGCCAACCTGGGACGCTTCGCCGTATCGCTGCTGGAAGGCGTGACCGGCAGCGGCAAGACCGAAGTGTATATGCAGATTATCGCTAGGGTACTGGAGCAAGGTAAACAGGTCTTGGTATTGCTGCCGGAAATCAGCCTGACGCCGCAACTGGAGCAGCGTTTTCTACAGCGGTTTGCGGTGAATATGGTATCCACGCATTCCAAATTGACCGATAACCAACGTTTGCAGGCCTGGCTGAGTATGCAGCAAGGCTACGCAGCGATTATGCTCGGCACCCGTTCCGCGCTGTTCACGCCGATGCCGCGTCCCGGCTTGATCATTCTCGACGAGGAACACGATAGTTCGTTCAAACAACAGGAAGGATTTCGCTTTTCCGCGCGGGATGTTGCCATCGCCAGAGCCAAGGGTTTGGGCATCCCGGTATTACTGGGTTCGGCGACGCCGTCGCTGGAAAGCATGGCGAACGTCGCCCAGCGCCGCTACCAACTGCTGCATTTGCCCAATCGCGCCGGCAACGCCACAACGCCGAGTTTTCAGTTATTGGATATTCGCAATAAAAAAATGCAAGCCGGCCTGTCCGAGCCACTGCTGGCGGAAATCCACGCCACGCTGGCTAAAAATCAACAATCGCTGATTTTTCTTAACCGCCGCGGCTATGCGCCGGTGCAGATTTGCCATGGTTGCGGCTGGGTCTCGCGCTGTCGGCGTTGCGACGCCAATCTGGTGATTCATGCCGCCGAGCGATTGCTGCGTTGCCATCACTGCGGTAGCGAACAAGTATTGCCCAAGCAATGCCCGGCTTGCAAAACCGGCGAATTACAGGCATTGGGCCTGGGCACCGAACGTATCGAACAAACCTTGGAGGCCGTGTTTCCGGATAAGGTGATCGTACGACTGGACCGCGACACCACGCAACGGAAAGGCTCCTTGGAAGATTATCTCGAACAAATTCACGCCGGCCGAGTGGATATTATTCTGGGTACGCAGATGTTGGCCAAGGGCCATCATTTTCCCAGGGTAACCCTGGTGGCCATTTTGGATATCGATAGCGGCTTGTTCAGCATCGATTACCATAGCAGCGAAAAACTGGCGCAATTAATCGTACAGGTCGCGGGCCGGGCCGGACGCGCCGATCAAGCGGGCAAGGTGATATTACAAACTCGGCATCCGCAGCACCCATTGCTCGACATTTTATTAAGCAAGGGTTATCGGGCTTTTGCGCAAAGTGCATTGAGCGAACGGCGCCAGGCCGGCTTGCCGCCATTCGGCCATCAAGCCTTGTTCAGAGTGCAAGCGGCTATAGCTGAAGAGCCGCAACGATTTTTGCAAGCAGTCTGCCAGGCGATCGGCGAACTGAATTCGGATAAAGTTCAGGTGTTCGGCCCGGTGACAGCGCCGATGGCCAGGCGCGCCGGCTTGTTTCGTTACCAGCTGTTATTGCAGAGTCCGCAACGAAAAGAACTGCATCAGCTGCTGGATAATTTATTGCCAGCCATTTATGCGTTGAAGGAAGCTAAAAAGGTGCGCTGGTCATTAGATGTCGATCCGGTTGATTTGTATTAGCCCAATCCGCCAAAATCCGGCGATTTAGCCGGGTTTATGTAATAATTCCCGCCCTTTGCGATGGATCGTAGCGAAACCCGTAGACATCTGGACCGGTATTATCAAGCGCAGTCGGACTGCGCGGTTACACACTAGATGTCTATGCCTATAACTAAAATAAAGAAGGTATTTTTCAATGTGTTGGAGTGGAGAAGCGTCAGGCGTGTTGGCTGCCGCAGGTTTAACGACCGCCGTTTACGTGGCTTATAAAGGCGAATCCAAGGAACTGTGGATCCCATTAACTTATTTTGCCTTGATGGAATTGCTGCAGGCGGCAACGTATGTATACATCAATCTGTGCGATAACCCGAATAATCAGGTGCTAACCCTGCTCGGTTATCTGCATATCGCCTTCCAGCCGTTTTTCGTGAATATGGTGGCGATGTACTTCATTCCGGAAAGCGTCAAATTGAAAATCAGGACGACGGTGTATACCTTGTGCGCGATCAGTTCGCTGGCAATGCTGATCAAAATGTATCCGTTCGCCTGGGCCGGCGACTGCGTACCCGGTACCGAAGGATTTTGCGGCGTACAGACCTGCTCGGTTTCCGGCGATTGGCACATCGCCTGGCAAATGCCTTTGAACGGGCTGATGTCGCAACCCGTGACCTGGCTGTTGGGTTTCAACTGGGGTTTGCATGCGTTTTCTTACATTTTGGCGGCATTTTATCTGCCCATCATGTACGGTTCCTGGCGCTTTGTGGCGTTCCATTATTTGATCGGACCCTGGATTTCCGATGTCACCACCGACGATCCTAACGAATATTGCGCGGTATGGTGTCTGTTCTCGATCGCGCTGTGCGTGTCGGTGATCAAAACCCCGATCAGAAAATATTTGCATGTGAAGAAATGGCCATTTTATCAACGCGAAGTGGGCGACAGCTTATAAACCATGACTATCAATAAACAGGACATTCTCGACGCCTATCAATTTCGGCATGCCTGTAAGGAGTTCGACGCCGAGCGCAAAATCGCCGGCGCGGATTTCGATTTTATTCTGGAAGTTGCCAGGCTCTCGCCCAGTTCCTTTGGACTGGAGCCTTGGCAGTTTTTGGTCGTGCAAAACCCGGAATTACGGGAAAAACTGAGGGCTGTTACCTGGGGAGGGCAAAAGCAGTTGCCTACAGCCAGCCATGTAATTTTAACGCTGGTGCGAAAAAGCTATTTCATGCGCTACGACAGCGCTTATCTGCAATACATCATGCGCGATGTGCAGCAGTTTCCGGAAGACATAATCAGCTTGCGCAGCGGCCTGATCGAAAAGTTTCAGCGTAGCGATTTTGATTTGCTGGGTTCCGAGCGCACGCTGACCGACTGGGCGACGCGGCAAACCTATCTGCCACTGGCCAATATGATGACGGCGGCGGCGCTGATAGGCATCGATTCCTGTCCGATAGAAGGTTTCGAGCGCGTGGCAGTGGAACGGATAATGGCCGAGGACGCTGGAATCGAACTGGAACAGTGGTCGGTAGCTTATCTAGTGGCCTTCGGTTACCGGAAAAATCCGCCGGCACGGCCGAAAACTCGACAAAAACGCGATGCGGTGGTGCGCTGGCTGGATTAGTTTAAACGGCAGCTTGCGCTATCGATGTCATTCAGAGAAAGGGAATAGCGAGCTACCGGGCGTCGAACACCGATAAAGCGCTCCCGCCAATACGGCTGCCTTAGATCCGACACCATCACCCGGCCGGTGCGCGCGCTGGGCGCATGCACAAACTGCTCGCCGCCAATATAAATACCGACATGCGAAAACGGCCGGTCGGTGGTAAAAAACAGCAGATCGCCCGGTTGCCTTTGCTCCGGTTCCACAGCCGGCAATTGCCGGGCCAGCGACTGCGTATCGCGCGGCAAGCGCACCCCCTGGCGGTTATAAACGTAATACACCAAGCCGCTGCAATCGAAGCCCTGACTAGGCGACTCCCCGCCGTAAACATAAGGTTTCCCCTGCAATTGCAAGGCTTCGTTGGCCGCGATCCGGTTGCCGGCCTCAGGCGTAGGCATAACCGACAGCGGTGCTTGTTCGGTGCTGGCGCAGCCGCTCAACTGGCTAAGTAAAACAACCGCCAACAGCTGACTCAGCAGTAACAAAGCGCGGCAGTGAATTCGACAAGAGAGCATCGGCGTTATCGGCAACAAAATCTGGATAAACATATTATAGACAGCCTAATCCTTGCATGCTCGCGGATTAGCGATACTTCGGCGCAATAGCCGAGATAAACCTAAATTCCCCTGATAAATAAACTTCAATCAGCTTTGGCCAACCAAGGCCGTGCCAGCATCAATACGCTAAGCAAAGTGCAAAAAATCATATAGTGAGAATAGCGAAAATCGGGAGACGGCGCCGCCAGCATCAAGCCGAACTCATGCAGGATGGCACTGGAAGTCAGGCAAAGCACTTCGGGGTTCCGGCGAAAGAGTGCAACAATAAACAGGCAATTTACCGCTAAAAAATAGGGCCAAGGCTGAAAAAACCAGAAATCGATCCACTTGGATGTTTCGGCTTCAATATAATTTTGCAGTTTAGTTGCCTGTGGATGCTGGCCGTATGCCTGTTCCAGATCGGTGGCGAAATCTTTTCCCATTATGATAGGGCTCCAACTTGCTTCCGGCACCCAGCCCAGCACGTACTTCGATACCGCGAAACGATGGCGCAGCCACAACATTGGCTCCGCCACAATGGTTTGCACCCATAACGTATGCAGCGCTTGCCGTTGCGTTTCCGATAAACTTTCAAAGCCATGGATTTGGGACCCCATCGAATTTTTAGGCAGCTCTAAAGTGGGCGGCTTAGTCCTGAAAATTTCCCGCCAATACATCGGGGTATACGCTCTTAATAATGGCTCGACGGTCCCCGTCGAATTGAGGGCGGCAGCTAATTGATCAAACAGAGCTTGCTGCCGGCCTCTGTCGTCAAGCCCTTTAATAACGCCGGCAATATCAAAGGCCGCATTAGCGACCCAGGGATAGGTATGACGATCTGCAAGCCGGTTATTGATCGCTCCGGTGACCAAAAATAAGACCAGCGCAATAGCAGCGCCGGGAACGGTAACGCGAATTAACCCGAACCAACTATTTTTGGGGTACAAGCGAAATATAGCAAAGCTCAGTATCGGTATTGTCGCGAAAAAAGCATTGTGTCTTAGCAGGATGGCTAGCCATAAGATCAGAATGGTTACTGCAAATAAAAGCCACGCGAACCGTGAGCTTTGCGCGGCATTGTTTTTTATATGTCCGGCAACGCCGAATGCGGCAAACAGTGCCCCCCACATCAGCATGTCTTTCAAAATAGCACCGCTGATGCCAAACATCGGCGGCAAAAATAATAAAGCGCAAAGCAAGGGCGCTGCGGCCTGGCAGGCGCAGGGCTGAAAAAACGCGTGAAAAACCAGATAGGCGCCAAGCCACACCAAACCGAGCTGTAAAAACAGCATCCCCGCGGGGCCGGGTACTATGTTGTCAACGAAGCGCCAGATAACAGCCATTAAGGGTGGATGCCAATCCGAGAACACGCCCTCCCGAGCTTCTAAGATTTGATTGATCGCGTCGTAACACATGAAGCCCGGATACATGATGCCGACATGAATCAAGAACCCCAGACTGAAAACTGCCGCTATTGGCGGCGATTTTGCAAAAATCGCCATTTTTTCAGCTGTCGGCATCAGAAATTCGGAATTTTTTTAAACACGATGAGGCGCGAAGCCGAAAAATTCAGCACCATGCCGGCCAGAGAACCAACGGCAACTGCCAACGAAGGGTGTTGATAAGCCATTGGAATGCTAAAAATCATCCATAGATAAGCACCGTTATTTGCGGCCCAGCCCAGCGTATTAGCCAGCACGTAACGTAACCATTCGCGATGGATGCTGCGGTGGCTGGCGCCGAAGGTGTAGCGCCGGTTAAGCCACCACGTTACGGTGACTGCCGCCGGAAAGGCCAGCATTTGCGCCCGGATCGGCCCCATACTCAGCACTAGCGACTCCACTAAGCCGGCGTTGACGACATAGCCGACAACCCCCACCAAGCCGAAGCGCCATATTTGTTGCAACAGATCCCGGTTTTTTGCCTCGGCACTGTCGCCGTAAACCGGCAAACATGCGGCTCCGTCATCGGCGGATACATAGGCTGGAGCCGGATATTGTAAATAAGTCAGCATCCGTAACTCCTTGCGCCCACGCGTCACGGTGTCCAAAACAGTGCCGGTGACCAGACTCAACGATGCCAACAGCATAATGCCCATGGCAAGAAAGGCGGTTGGAAATCGGGGGACCAACCCGGTATCCAGATAAGTCTCTATCACCGGCCAGATCAGTAACACGGCGGCCATTGTCAGTAATCCGGCCACGGCTCCAAAAAATACCATGGGCCGTTCATGTCTTATCAGTCTGATAATCAGCATCAGGATGCGCCAACCGTCGCGGTAAGTGCGTAATTTACTTTCCGAACCTTCCGCCCGCCCCCGATACGCGCCTTCAATATGCGCCGCCGGCATCGACAACTCAAGTGCATGTACCGTCAACTCGGTTTCAATATCAAAGCCGGTTGATAACGCTGGAAAAGACTTCACGAATCGCCGGGAAAACACTTTGTAACCGGAGAGCATATCCAGGATACGGTTGCCGAAAATTTGTCTTACCACCCCGGTCAGCAGCTGATTTCCGAAACGATGTCCGCCGCGGTAAGCGGCATCGCAGATTTCGCGGCGAATGCAATTAATCAGATCGTAGGGACCGCTCATTGCCAATTTGAGCATTTCCGGCGCTAAACCGGCATCGTAGGTATCGTCGCCGTCAACCATCAGATAAAAATCGGCATCGATATCTCTGAACATGCGGCGGACGACATGGCCTTTACCCTGCTGCGTTTCGCTACGCACGCTGGCACCCGCCGCCAGCGCTTCCCCAACCGTATTATCGCGGGAATTATTATCGAACACGTAAATAGCCGCATCCGGCAAAGCCGCGCGAAAGTCGTTTACCACTTTCGCAATCGAGACTTCTTCGTTATGGCAGGGAATCAGAACAGCGACTTTTAGGTGTTTGAACATGTTTGGCGATTGATGAATTCCAGGTAAAAGGGCGAAATTATGAAAGGGGTAAGCTTGAAGCAGGCCTATTCTGACAGGTCTAAACTGTTGCGAATAAAAATATCTACATTAGTCTGCTGGCGAACCGAATTCAGCGCAGGTTGAACAGATCCAGTTGCCTAAATTGCCGCAGGCGGTTATCGCCGCTCTCCAGACTGGATAAGGTTACCCCCAACAGCCGGACTTTGGCCGCGCCGATGCCGGTATTTTTTAGTAAATCCGCCAGTAATAGTCTAGTAGTCGGACTATCTCCGATCGGTTCCGTCAGCGTGCGGCCGCGAGTGATTTGTACGAAATTTTGGTATTTGATCTTCACGGTCAAGGTGTAGGCCGTCATCTTCTTTTCGGCTAATCTGAGCAGCGCTTTTTGCAATAAGTCCTGCAAATAGCCGAGTACGGTGGGTAGATCGGCAATGTCGTGATCGAAGGTAGTCTCGATACCCACCGATTTGCGGGCGCGATTGGAAGTGATTTGGCGATGGTCTATACCTCGGGCAATATCGTAATAATATTGGCCGGCTTTACCGAAATGCCGCTGCAATTCCGCCAACGGTATTTGCTTTAAATCCTTGCCGGTAACAACGCCCAGGTCGTGCATTTTTTGCTCGGTCGCGCGACCGATGCCGTGAAATTTGCCGATAGCCAGTTTTTCGACGAATAAGGGTCCTTGTTCCGGTGTGATTAAATACAAACCATCCGGTTTACCCTGATCGGAAGCAATTTTTGCGAGAAATTTGTTGTAGGAAATGCCGGCGGAAGCGATCAGTTGGGTTTGCCTGAGTATTTCCCGTTTGATCTGTTTGGCCAACAACGTTGCGGAACCTTGATAAAGTTCGCTGTCGCTAACGTCGAGATAAGCTTCGTCCAGCGACAAGGGTTCGAAACATTCACAGTAGCGCGCGAAAATGCCGCGGATAATCTCCGAAGCCTCCCGGTACACGTCGAAACGCGGCTTAACGAAAATAGCTTGCGGGCAAAGCCGGTACGCGTGCGCCGAAGGCATGGCAGAACGCACGCCGAACTGACGGGCTTCGTAACTGCAGGTGGCGACTACGCCGCGCGAATCCGGCTTTCCGCCGACGATCAGGGGTTTATTGCGATATTGAGGATGGTCGCGTTGCTCGACCGCCGCATAAAATGCATCCATATCGATATGGATGATTTTGCGCGGCGCCGACTGCATGGAAGTTTACTGCTTGCCGAGCAATTCCAGTTTGGCGGTTTCGTTCCAATCGGAAAACGGAAACGGCAGTTGCTCGGTATTAAAGGTCAGAAACAGCAAAATATGGTAATGATAAGTCGACAGGCTACGGCCGAAATTCAGAATATTGGCATTAGCCTCGCCGGTAAACAGCACCGACCCCACCTGCAACAAAATGACCAGCCATAACAGCAGTTTCACTAAACTGTCTATCGCGGCGAAAATCAGCATGAAAATAATACGTTTCCAGGTTTCGATTTTCTTTAGGTTGTCGTTGATTTGTTCCTGCATGACGGCATTAACCTCTATTCATCACGTCCCGCAAATCCAGCGCGGCCGCGTTGGCGCGGGCAATATAGTTAGCCATCGCCAGCGAGTAGTTAGCAAACAAGCCAAAGCCGTCGCCGTTCAATACCACCGGGCTTAAAGTCGGCGTCAGGGCACTCTCCAGGGATTGGATCATAATGTCCAGCGTGTTCATTGCCCGTTTGTCCAGCAAAATATCGGAAAAGTCGTGCTTGATGGCTTTTAAAATATGTACCAAGGCCCAAGCGGCGCCCCGGGCTTCGTAGAATACGTTATCGATTTCCATCCAGGGTGTTTGGCCGATGGTCGGCATGTTGATGTCCACCGGATTGGAAGGGTCGCCGTGGGCGGCACCGGAAAATTTATCGGTACTGGCCGCAAGCCGGGTGGAGAGACCGCCCAAACGCTTGATGACGACCTCGGTGTATTGCCACAAGTTATCGGCACGGGAGTGGAACTGTGCCGGTTTTGAATCGGATGTCGGGTTTTGCAAGCGGCCCATGTAAGCATGCAAGGCGTCTACGCCTTTGATGTACTCGGATTCGGTGGAGGGTAAGGCCCAGGAGTTCCGCTCGTAATAGAAATATGGTTCAGCCTTTGCCAAGTCGGGGTCTTCGGCCGATTGCGACTGGTCGCGGGCGAAATGGTTACGTAGCGCGGTAGTGGCGTCGCGCAACATCACCAGCGCGCCGTATTCGAAGTTTTGAATGTTATCGCAAAACAAGCCGGGAGGCGCTACGTCATTGGATAGATAGCCGCCATGCTTAAACAAAATCACATCGGCAATATGGGCCAGCGTATTGGCATAGACGTAACCGATCGGCATTTGGTCGGTATGGGTAACGTTCATGCGTTCAACAGCTTCGTCTTGAACACTGAATTGCTCGGGTTCGCGGCTCCACCATTCACCTAAGACCAGCATGACGATCAGTACGACGCCTACCAGCGAACCAAATCCCCAAAGTATGCCTCTCGACTTTGCGTCCTCGTAAGCTAATGGATTATCTGACATGTGTTGCATATCCTGGTCTGACTAAAAATTGAGCAAAAACCGTGCTTCATGATAAGGATTTTTTGTTACAGGCATGTTAGCACGGATTGATAATCTGGCGTGCGCTGATTTCAGTGCAGCCGCTTGTCTGGTGTCGAGGGCATGAGGCTAATTAATGTTGGCGGTAACTGTACGAAAAACCCCTTGCTTTGCAGGCTGGCGATAATTTTTTCCGGGTTTTCCCGCGCTAATTTTCGTTCCGGACTTAATTGCAGCTCCATCACGAACGCCAAGCGTCCCAAACTCTTGAACAATGCTTCCGGCACTGCGGAAAAATCGTCTTTTTTGTCCAAATATAAGTAGAGCTCGTCTTTTTTAAGGCTTTTGTAGATGAAACATTGCATGATGGTGGTCCTTGATCGCTAACGCTGCCAATTCTAATGGTTTTTGTTTAGAATTTTCAGTCTCAGTTTGCCGCATACCGCCCGACACCATGGAAAATCACCCTGCCGCTACAGACGCCTTTTTCAAGATAGCCTGTTATTTCGAGGGATCGTTGGCTTTGCTGGCCTTGGCGCTGGGCTGGCTCGCGGATCTGGACCCATTCGCCAGCCTGATCTTTTCGGAGACTGCATTCGGTATCGGCATCCTCGCGACCTTGCCTCTAGTGGTGTTGTTTTTTGCAATGCAGCAGCTGGACTATCCGCCGCTGAAAAAAATTCGCGACTTGCTGCTGGAAACCTTGGGCGCCAGATTGGCGTATAGGCATTGGACCGATTTACTGATCCTGGCCTTCATCGCCGGCTTTGCCGAAGAGGCCCTGTTTCGCGGATTCCTGCAGCCTTGGCTGGAGAACGGCTGGGGGGCGGATGTTGGCCTGTTCGGCAGTAATCTGCTGTTTGCTTTGGTACACGCTGTCACGCCGCTGTATGCCGTATTAGCGATGCTGATGGGTTTGTATATGGGCAGCATGCTGGATTACGGCGGCGAACGCAATTTATTGGTGCCCATGGTGATTCATACAGTTTATGATTTTGTGGCGTTTGTTGTTATCCTCCGGGATTACCGCAACCGCTCTCATTAGGAGTCATAGATGTTCGCTCATTCCCAGCCATCAGCCGCCGATCTCCGGCCGCACTGGCTAATCTGCGCCGTCATGCTGGTATCCGTGCTCGGCTATAACCTGGTTTGTCATGTCTGGGCCGGCGAATTACAAATAGGCTTGGACGAAGCGAGGCGGGAGCTGATCAGAAGCGTTCTTTACGGAGCGGCAATTATATTGTTTCCTTTCACCAAGCTGCTGCGGCACATTCTGTTGCGCTTGAATCAAACCGTGCCGGGACCGAAAACCGCTAAGCAGCGCTATTTGTCGACGATTATTGTCACCCAACTTTTGATCGAGCTGGTTAGCTTGTCCGGTTTGGCTATGTTCATTCTTGGCGACGGCTTCAACACTTTATATATTTTCAGCGTGATGGGCGGCCTGGGAATTTTCCTGCATAAGCCTAATCCCAACGAATATTTGGCCATTGCGGCGGCGCTCTCTACGGAAAATCGCTAGGCGACCTAAATCCCATTGACTATTTCCGATTTTTCGGAATGCAGGTTAGGTTGTACAATGGCTGGCTTATTTAAGATTAGCCACCCGGTGTGATTATGCAAATCATTCAAGAAGCTCTCACCTTTGACGATGTTTTATTGGTGCCCGCCCATTCCAGCGTACTCCCGCGCGAAGTCGAATTAAAAACCCAACTTACCCGCAAAATTAAGCTGAATATCCCGCTGGTATCGGCGGCGATGGATACCGTTACCGAAGCCCGCTTGGCTATCGCAATCGCCCAGGAAGGCGGTATCGGCATTATCCATAAAAACATGACCATCGAGCAGCAGGCAGCGGAAGTCAGACGGGTAAAAAAATACGAAAGCGGCGTCATCAAAGATCCGATTACCGTCTCGCCTAACGTCACGGTGCGTGAAGTCATGGAATTGACCCGCGCTAAAAATATTTCCGGCGTACCCGTGGTCGATGGCGAAGAATTGGTCGGCATAGTGACCAGCCGCGATCTGCGCTTTGAAACCCGGCTGGACGAATCGATTCGTTCGATCATGACGCCGAAGGACAAACTGGTTACGGTCCACGAGTCCTTCAAACATAAAGAAGTCATCGATTTGCTGCACAAACATCGGATCGAGAAAGTGCTGGTCGTCAACGATGCCTTCCATTTGCGCGGCATGATTACCGTAAAAGACATTCAAAAAGCCAAGGATAATCCGCAAGCCTGCAAGGACGAGCAGGAAAGACTGATAGTCGGCGCGGCGGTCGGCACTGGCGCAGATACCGGAGAACGCGTCGGTGCACTGGTAGAGGCCGGGGTCGATGTGATTATCGTCGATACCGCCCACGGCCATTCCCAAGGCGTCCTGGATAAAGTGCGCTGGGTAAAACAAAATTTCCCGCAAGTCCAAGTCATCGGCGGCAATATTGCAACCGCAGCCGCTGCTTTGGCATTGGTGGAAGCCGGCGCCGACGGCGTCAAGGTCGGTATCGGCCCCGGCTCTATCTGTACTACCCGGATCGTTGCCGGTGTCGGCGTGCCGCAAATCACCGCTGTCAGCAATGTCGCCGATGCGCTGAAAGGCAGCGGCGTGCCTTTGATCGCCGACGGCGGCATCCGTTATTCCGGTGACGTGGCCAAGGCCTTGGCGGCCGGCGCGCATGCGGTAATGTTGGGCGGTTTGTTTGCCGGCACCGAGGAAGCGCCTGGCGAAGTAGAGTTATTCCAGGGACGCTCTTATAAATCCTACCGCGGCATGGGTTCATTGGGCGCGATGTCACAGCTGCAGGGCTCCAGCGACCGTTATTTTCAGGAAGATACCGATCAGGTTGAAAAATTAGTGCCGGAAGGCATCGAAGGGCGCGTGCCGTATAAAGGCAGTGTATTGGCGATTGTGCATCAATTACTGGGAGGCATTCGCTCCAGCATGGGGTACACCGGCAACAGCACTATCGCCGCGATGCATGAAAACGCCCAATTCGTACGCGTCACCAGCGCCGGCATGCGCGAAAGCCACGTTCATGACGTGACGATTACCAAGGAAGCGCCGAATTACCATATGAACTAAAGCCGGCTCTCCGGCGTTTACTCGTCAGGTCCGTGTATTCCGCACGGACCTGTTTACCGAAAACCACAAAAATTCAACGCAATGTCCGAAACGTCCTCAACTCCATGCAATCTTTGCGGCGGCAACCACGTTGCCGTGTTATCCATGCGCAGCCGCAGCGGCGCCGAGTTGCGTAGCGTGATCTGCAAAAACTGCGGACTGGTGTGGAGCGATCCGTTTCCGCACGATCCTCGCCAGTTTTACGAGGAAGACTATCGGCTGGAATACAAAAACACTTACGCGCCCAAGGCCAAACATATCTTGCGCGCCGGTCGAGTAGCCTTGACCAGGCATGAAAAAATCAAGCATTTGCTACACAAACCGCAAACCATGCTGGATGTGGGCACCGGCGGCGGGGAGTTTGCTTATTTAATCAAATCGCTGGGACACGACCTGCACGGCATTGAGCCGAATAAAGGCTATGGTCAATATTCGGCCGCGCAGTACGATTTGAATTTGCAGTTCGGCTTTATTCAAGATGCGCAGTTTGCAGAAAACAGTTTCGACGTGATTACCATCTGGCACGTGCTGGAACACACCGAAGATCCGTTTTTTGTGTTGGGCAAGTTACACAGTTTGTTGAAAACCGACGGCGTGTTAGTGGTCGAAGTGCCCAACATAGAAGCCACCTGCCAATCGCCAAGCAGCACGTTTCACGAGGCACATCTGTACAATTTCAATCTAGCTACGCTGCGCCGCATGGGCGAAAAAGCCGGTTTGCTTGAGGACAGACATGTGTTTTCCGAAGACGGCGGCAACGTCACCCTGTTTTTCAAAAAAGCCGAGCCGGTCGCCGATCAAGCCGTCAGTTGGGGAATTCCCGAAAATGCCGAACGCATTGCCGCGATTGTGCGCGGCCATACCAATTTTCGGCATTACATGCGCGCGGCTCCTTATTTACGATTTATCAAACGTATGACTCGTTCGCTGCTCGAAAATCGGCACGTAAAAGGTTTCGAAAACAATAAAAGTCTACTTGATCAGTTGTATCGAGGCTTGTAGTACGCTCGTAATTTAGATTTTCCGGTGGGTGCGCAATGCTCGCCCACCCTACATTTTTGAAAGGTTTCCCGTCATGTCATCCAACGCGACCAACATCCATTCCGACAAAATCCTGATTCTCGACTTCGGTTCGCAGTACACGCAATTGATCGCCCGCCG